>CALKYG010000399.1 GCA_938003575.1 uncultured Alphaproteobacteria bacterium | reverse complement strand
ATGAAACGTGAGTCCGATAACCAGACTGAATCCCCATCTGATCTTTATCTAAGAGGCAAAACATAAGCGGTCGCCGCTGTTCGGGCTGCTTACGCAGCCCTGCGGCGGTTCCGATCCGCGTATAAGGCGGATCGGGAGGCGGCACCCTCACAGCAAAACCGCCACGTTCGCGCCGGCGGCAACCGTCCTACGGGCTTTCGAGAGGGAGCGAGGGGCAAGGGCGGGGCTTAATATTTGCTGTATTGCCAGCAATAAGGCATTTAAGCAAAAATTCTTGCCGTCAATGCGGTTTGCTGCTATGCCAGCAATATGAAAACAATCGCCATAGTCAGCCAAAAAGGCGGGGCTGGAAAAACCACCCTCGCCTTGCACCTTGCTACGGCCGCCGAGGCGGCCGGGCTTCCCGCCGCTATCATCGACCTTGACCCCCAGGCAAGCGCCGCCGGATGGGGCGATAGCCGACAAGGTGAGGCCCCGGTTGTCGTCGCGCTTCCTCACACTCGTTTGCCGCAAGGCTTGCAGGCCGCGACCGATGGCGGGGCCGAGCTGGTCGTGATCGACACCGCGCCGCACTCGGAAGCGGCCGCAATGGCGGCAACGCGATCGTCCGACATGGTGTTGATCCCGTGCCGAGCCGGAATCCTCGATCTTCGCGCGATCGGAAGCACGGCCGAGCTGGTGAAACTCGCCCAAAAGCCGGCCTTTGTCGTTTTGAACGCCGTGCCGCCGCGTGCCACGCAGCTTCTGGCCGATGCGCGGGAAGCCGTTCAGGTTCACGGCTTGGAGGTTGCCCCCGTCGCCTTCCAGCAGCGGGCGGCTTTCGGACATGCGCTCACGGCCGGCAAAACCGCTCCGGAGTATGAGCCGGCCGGCAAAGCCAGCGAGGAAGTGTCCGAATTGCTGACCTGGCTTAGAGGCCAATTGCTGATTTGACGGCAAGCTGTATTGCCAGCAATAAGGCATAATGGTATTGCTGGCAAACTGGCAGTTTGATGGGATAAAACCATGTCGAAAAGACCGAGTTTAGCCGCGAGCATGAAGGCCGTGGGCGCGCAGACCACGCCGCCTGTTGCGCCTATCGCGGAATCCGCCCCCGCGCCGACCCCGGATCGTGCCGAGGGTAAGCGTTACCATGCCGCCACGCGGGCCGGAATGAAGCGGGTGACAGTCGTGGTCGAGCCGGAGGAACATCGCCGGGTTAAGCGGCTGTCAGCCGACACCGACCGCTCCATTGAAGACCTCATGCGCGAGGCGCTTGCTGACTTGCTGGCAAAACATAGTGCTTGATTGCCAGCAAAGCGGCGATGCGGTAAGGGCCTTGAAGTGTAACGCTATGTGTCATACATTCAGGGGCGAGGAAGTCGCGTGAGGGTTTTCAAAAACAGCCGGTTTCACAAGTTTGCCCGAAAGGAGAAAATCTCTGACGCGATGCTTTGTGAGGCTGTAGAGCGGGCTGAGCGCGGCCAGATCGACGCCGATCTAGGGGCCGGCCTTATCAAGCAACGAGTAGCGCGGCCCGGCGCTGGAAAGTCTGGCGGCTTCCGAACGCTGGTTTTCTTCCGCGCGGAGACGAGGGCGGTTTTCGCGTTCGGGTTTGCCAAGAGCGATATGGCGAACCTTGATGATGCGGAAGAAGCCTACTTGAAGAAGGCCGCAAAGCTGGTCTTGGGGTTTGCAGATGCGCAGATGGACGCGGAAGTTGCTGCGGGTCGAATGTTCGAGGTGAATTGCGATGAGCAAGACTTACAAGAGTGAAGCTCTGGCGGCCGTCCATGAGATGATGGAAGGCTTCTATGAGTCCGGCGCGATCGACAAGCAGACGATGCGCGAATTTGACGAGGGGTGTCTGACAACCGTTGAGCCGCTGACCCCCGAGGAAATCCGTGGGCTTGTTGCAAATTATACGTTAGGTTGAAGCGATCCCGTGAGCCGTTGAGTTTTCATGCTTTGTTAACCTTTTGAAGTCCGAAGAGGCGCGCGAGCAGATCATTCTGATCGTTGACGTTCCAATTACCGGAAAAGCCAAAGCCTTTTCGCAACCAGAGCATTGCTTCGAAGCCCGCGATCGTCCGCCGCGCCGTGTTGAAAGATTGGAAGCCGCCGATCTTGGGCATGTTCTTCTTTACCCGAAAGTGGTCGCTTTCGATGCCTTGCTGGAGATGTTTGGTAACGTAGTGCACCGGGTCGGGATGCAAAAGCCCATCATCGACGGCCGCTTTGATCGTTGAGGGGAAGGTATTTGCGCCGTCAGTACCGATCTTGCCCGGCGAGAGCAGGGGCTCGTCCTTCAGCATCTTGCGGAAGAACCGCTTGGCGGCATCGAGGTCACGTTTTGCGGTCAAAAGGAAATCCACCGGGTTTCCATGCTTATCGATGGCGCGGTACAGGTAGCGCCACTTGCCGCGGATCTTAACGTAGGTTTCGTCAATGCGGACCGAACCACAATGCAATCGGCGGAACTGGCGCAGCCGTTTCTCGATCATCGGCGCGTAGGTAAGGACCCATCTGTTGATCGTGCTATGATCCACTTCGAAGCCGCGCTCTCGGAACATCTCCTCCAAATCGCGATAGCTCAGCGGATAACGCAGGTACCAGGCAACAGCCTGAACAATGAGCCATGCCTCGAAATGCCGCCCCTTGAAGTCGTCCTTCGATTGGCGCTTCAATTTCTCCGTAACGGCATTCAGAATCATCGGTACGCTCCATAATTCGGGAGCGCGAATTTCTCCGCTGATAGTCAACAGGCCGTTAACTACGAAATTTTGCGACAGGCCCCTTGCGTCTCAACGGGATCGCCGCTCCCTGGCTTCTCGACGGTGCGATGGATGGC
>CALKYG010000398.1 GCA_938003575.1 uncultured Alphaproteobacteria bacterium | reverse complement strand
TCATGTTGTTTGTTCCGACCCTGTTTTTCCGGTTCATAAATTGACGTCAGCCCCTCTAAAGGCCTTGCGGCCGCGAGCCCGCCCGGACCGGAAGCGCACAACGCGAACCGGTGATCGCAGGGCCCAACTCCCTCTGCAGCAACGACTGTAGGGTTTGCTGGCGCCTCTTTTCTTGGATGGAATTCAGATCAGCCGAAAGCTCGACTGGAAAGCCTTCGGCGTGAAGCCGAAGCGCCGTTTGAAGTGCCGGTTGAGATGGCTCTGGTCTGAAAAGCCGCTGGTGATCGCCACCTCGCAAAGCGGCGTGCGTTTGGCCTGCAGCATGCTTCGCGCACGATCGACGCGGAGCGCAATCTGGAATTGATGCGGCGACAGCCCGGTTCCGTTCTTAAACAGGGCGATAAAATAGCGCATGTTCAAGCCGACATCCGCGGCAATTTCCGATACGGGGGCTTCTTCGTCATTCTGGACGGCAAGCGTTTCCCGTGCGCGAATAACCGCGGGGTGCCAGTAGGCGGTTTCAACTTGCGGAACGGCGAACCGGGTCTGCGCCTTCATCACGGCGGCCAGCAGCGTTTCAATGTGATGCTTTGCGTCTTCCTGATTTGACGATTCCGCTATTCGGTCGAGATAGGCGAGAACAGCCAGGGGAGCTGCGTTTTCACCGATTACAAAGAACGGTGCGCGCTGAAAGCTTTCGCCGCGCCCAATCAAGCGCGCCGCCGTCGACCAGAAGATCGGCGCCGGTATGTGAATGAGGGTCGATGTGCAAGCATCACCGTCCGGCACATAGGTGCTGTGAAGTTCATTCGGCGCAAGCACGCACAATTCGCCGGGACCGATCTCATAGGTGACGCCGCGACAATTGACTCCGACGCGACCAGCATGATTCCAGATAATTTCGGCGCAGTCGTGAAGATGATAGGGATAGTCATGCGCATGATCGCGCGCTGCGATGAGGCTGAATTCGG
The DNA here is from genome assembly GCA_938003575.1 of uncultured Alphaproteobacteria bacterium. Lineage (GTDB taxonomy): Bacteria > Pseudomonadota > Alphaproteobacteria > Caulobacterales > Parvularculaceae > Amphiplicatus. The sequence goes on along the minus strand of CALKYG010000398.1, from coordinate 848 downwards.
GAAGGACGGGCGCCTCCCAATAGCGGAATCCGCCCTCGTCCGGCGAAGGCAGCCAAGGCAGCAACGTCCAATCCGCTCCCTGCACGATCGCTCCCGTCAAACAAACGCCTCACATCTGAAAATCATATCACAAAAATCGGCAGCGCAAACTCGTTCCGGCGCAAGGGAATCTTTGATTTTTCTAGAGTTCTCCTTGTGCGATCAACCAGTCATGCATTTCAGCAACACATTGACGCCAGGGCGTTTCACGGTAGCCAAGTTCAACCTTCGCCTTGGTCGTCTGGCACCTTAATTTCTGGGACATCAGGGCCGCCATTTCCGGCGTCATATCTGGCGGCTTGCCGGTGAAATTGGCGACAAAGCTCGAAAGCGCGCCGATCGCCGCAAGCGCCTTGGGCCCGAATACCGGCGCTTTAAGATCCATGCCCATTTGGTTCGCGGCTTCTTTGATCAGTTCGGCAAAGGTCGCTGACTCTCCTGTCAGGATGTAATTTTCGCCGCGCCGGCCACGTTCAAAGGCGAGGATTAGCGCCTCCGCAACATCGTCGATGTGATTCACAACCACATCGCCGGAAGGAAGCGCCTTCATCGAGCCGGATTTCAACTGCCTGAAAATCATCGCCCATCCCGTGCGAATTCCCGGCCCCATGACGGCGCAGGGATTGACGATGACGGCGTCCAACCCGCGCTCTACGCCGGCCCTCACCTCTTCTTCCGCGCGCCATTTAGATTTTTCGTAACCAACTGACGATTCCGCGGCGATCGACGGCGTTTGCTCGCTGATCGGCTCCGCCTGACGGCCAAATGCTGAAATGGTCGAAGTGTGCACGAACCGTCTTGCGCCGTTC
>CALKYG010000397.1 GCA_938003575.1 uncultured Alphaproteobacteria bacterium | reverse complement strand
AACTGGCACGTCTCTCGCTCTGATCAGCGCGCCCGAATTGCGGGCGTTTGCAGAATGGGCCGCCCTTGTATCGCCTCGACAGGATATTCCTCTTTGCTTTCGTCGCTTCTTTGACGCTGTCGGTTTCGATCGAACCCGCGCATTCCGCAGCGCGTATCAAGGACCTCGCCGACGTCGAGGGCGTGCGCGACAACATGCTGATCGGCTATGGCCTTGTCGTCGGGCTTGACGGCACCGGCGATCGCATCCGCAACACCCCATTCACGCGGGAAAGCCTCGTCTCGATGCTTGAGCGGATGGGCGTCAACATTCGGTCCGAAGCGCTCGACACGGAAAACATCGCCGCGGTCATGGTCACGGCGAACCTGCCGCCTTTCGCAACGCAGGGCGCGCGCATCGACGTGTCGGTCTCCGCGCTCGGAGACGCTGAAAGCCTGCGCGGCGGCGTCCTTCTCGTGACGCCGCTTTACGGCGCGGACGGCGAAGTTTACGCCGTCGCGCAAGGATCGCTCGCCGTCGGCGGCTACGCCGCGCGCGGTCAGGCCGCCTCCCTGACGCGGGGCGTGCCGACGAATGGGCGGATCGCGAACGGCGCGGTTGTCGAGCGCGAGATCACCTATGACATCGCCGGACAGGACAGCATACGCCTCGCGCTCAGGAATCCTGACTTCACAACCGCAAATCGCATCAGCGCCGCCATCAACGCGGCGCTCGGCTCAGGATCGGCTTCTGTCGCCGATCCGGGCACCGTACGGCTTAAAAAGCCTTCGAATTTTTCCGGTGACATGGTCTCTCTTCTCGCGCGCGTTGAAACGATTTCGGTCAACGCCGACCAGCGCGCCAAGGTCGTGATTGATGAGACCGCCGGCGTTGTCGTCATCGGCGACGACGTTCGCGTTTCGACGGTCGCCATCGCGCAAGGCAATCTCACCATCTCCGTCGGCGAGACGCCGCAGGTGAGCCAGCCCTCGCCCTTCTCGCGCAACGGCGACACAGTCGTCGTGCCGCGCACGACTGTCGGCGCGGACGATGAGCCGGCCGATCTGAGGATCGTCGAAGAAAGCGTGCGCCTGCGCGATCTCGTCGACGGCCTCAACGCGCTCGGCGTATCGCCGCGCGACCTCATCGCCATACTTCAGGCGATCAAGGCGGCAGGCGCCTTGCAGGCCGATATCGAGGTGCTGTGATGATCGAAGCAACGACCCTCTCCGCCTCCTTGCCTCAATCGGCCGACGCCCGCCGCATCGACCGGGCCGCAAAGGAATTCGAAGCCGTCTTCATCGCCCAGATGCTGGAGCCGCTCTTTTCGTCAGTTGAAACGCCTTCGATCGCCGGCGGCGGCAAATCTGAGCAGTTCTTCAACAGCCTGCTTCGGGAAAGCTATGCGAAGGCGATGGCTGAGCGCGGCGGCTTCGGCGTCGCCGATCATGTCAAATCGACCCTCATCGACCTTCAGAGCGCGAAGAGCGCCGCCATGCTCCAGGAGACACTTAGATGACCGCAGATGCGCGTGACGCAACGACCCGCGTGAAAACACTGATCGCGCTCACAGAGGAGCTGACCGCGATCATCTCGCGCGAAAACGAACTGCTTGAAGCGCGACGCCCCGGCGAGATTTCGGCGCTGCAGCCCGACAAGGCTCGCCTCGCCGCAGCATACGCCCAGTCGATTCGCCAGGTAGCCGCGGACCGGTCGAGCGTCGCCGCCGCAGGGGACGGCCTGATCGACAAACTGAAGGAAATTACGGAGGTCTTTGAGACGCGCGCCCAACGCCAGCGCGCCCTGCTCGACGGCGCGCGCGCGGCGAGCGAAAGCGTCCTCAAAGCCGTTGCGGACGAAGCCGGCCGCAATGCAGGCTCGCCCGGCTATGGGACGGCGCGCATCGCCAGCGCCCCGGCGCTTATCCTCGACAACAAGGTTTGAAGTTATTCCTTCGGCGACTGGAAATCGACGTCAAGCGAATTGACGATTGCAATCTCGACTTCCGCTGAACGGTCGTGACTCATTGCAATGGCTTTCGTCGGCGATTCCGCGCCGCCCCCTGTCATTGAGGCGATCTTGGACTTCATGTTCGGCGACTGGCCGAAGGCGACGGATTTCGCCGTATTGCGGCGACCCTCGACGAATTGCTGCATGTCGCCGAGGAACAGCGCGATCTGCAGTTTGAAATTCTCGCGCCCGATCCCGCCGGGAAGGAAAACATTGCGGCCGAAAATCAGGATCTGGTTCGTCGGCTCGTAAACAACGGTTGTCACGCTCGACTGGCCGTTGAAGCTATTGAGATCTTCGAATGCAACGCCGCCGGACGCCTGCGCGGTCGAAATCATCACCTGCTTGCAACCGGCCGGCTTGGCGGCGTCGGCGCACTCAAAGAACCCGATCAGGAATTTTGCGCCCCCGGCCGTCGTCGCGATAAGGCTCGGCGAGCCGCCCGAAGGGTTCGCGCGCAGCTCGGACGAAATGGAAAACTCCGACAGCATCGAAGAGACTTCAGCCGCGCCGATCGAATCCGACAGCGCGCCGCCCTGCTGCGCCAGCGCGGGCGCGGCTGAGAACGCCATTAAAGCTCCAAGCAATTTCAATGTCTTATCCATAACCCCTCAACCAGCTGCGCGCGTGTTCGATACGTCCCCTCGCGGACCCTAGCACATCCGGCGGCCGCGCAAAGCCCGCGGGGCGATCACGAGCGGCGGAACCCGCCTACCTTCTGCCGGAATTTGCCGTTAGGATTTCAGCGGGTTGAGGCGGCGCCGGCGTTCGCGGGGGTGGTTCTGATGAAGATTTCTGAGGCCGGCATCGGGTTGATCAAACGGTACGAGGGCCTCGAGCTTGAGTCTTATCAGGACATCGCAGGCGTCTGGACCATCGGCTACGGCCATACGGAAACGGCAGGTCCCAATCAGAAAATCTCCGAACGGGAGGCTGAAGAACTCTTGCGCCGAGATCTCGGGCCGCGCGAGCGATCGGTTGAACAGCTTGTCAGCGTCGCGCTTAATCAGAACGAGTTCGATGCGCTTGTCTCATTTGTCTACAATGTCGGCGCCGGCGCGTTCAAGAACTCGACGGCGCGCAAGCGCCTCAATCGCAATGACCGCATCGGCGCCGCAGAAGCGATCACCTGGTGGAACAAGGCTACGGTGAACGGCGTTCTTCGCGAGGTTCGCGGACTGACCCGGCGCCGTGCGGCGGAACGCGCGCTGTTTCTGACGCCGGTCAATTCCCCAAGTGTCGCCAATCCTGACGACATCGCCGAAAACTCCCGTATCACGCCGGTTGAGGAATCGCCGCGACGCGAAAATCTCGGCGACAGCCGGACCATTCAAGGCGCCGCCGTCGCCGGCGGCGCGGGCGCCGCAGCCTCAACGATCGGCAAGCAAAGCGCGGAAGAGCTCGATCAGCTGGAAAAAAACATCGAGCAGGGAACGGGGCTGACCGAAAAGCCGCCGGGAGGAGGCGGCATCGGCGATCCCGGCGAGCAAGGCGCAACGACAGATGGCGGCTCAACTGACGACGGCGGATCGACTGACGGCGCGACAGGACCAGATACGACCCAGACAATCGGCGTCGAAGGCTTGCGCCCGTCAGCGCGCGAAAAGAACGCCGTCGATGCGCAGCTTCAGTTCGCGCTGCTCGTCATCGTCATTCTCGCCGCTCTCTATATCGTTTTCGCGCGGATCGATGATTGGTGGAAATACAGGCGCTAGCCCTTCCGCCGCGCCAGGATGCGCGTCACCTGCAATTGACCGGCCTTGATCGCGTCAAACCGCTCAGCCCATAGATGCGCATATTGAGCGAGAAGATTGAGATATTCCGCCCGCATCCGCCGGTCGGAAAATTCCAACGCCCGCGAATAGGCCTTGCGCCACCGCGCCCAGCCGCGTGAGACGATCGGCAGGAAGGCGCGCGTCTCGTCGGTCGCGTCGCTGACGCGGAACCC
>CALKYG010000396.1 GCA_938003575.1 uncultured Alphaproteobacteria bacterium | reverse complement strand
CTGCGGATGGAGGTCGATTCAAAACCCGAAGAGCTTGATGAGGTCGACCGCCGCATCATCCCGTTGAAGATCGAGCGGGAGGCGCTGAAAAAGGAGAGCGACGACGCGTCGCGCGACCGCCTGGAAAGACTCGAAGACGAGCTTGCCGGACTCGAAGAGAAATCAGCGTCGTTGACGGCGCAATGGCGCGCGGAGAAGGAAACGCTCGCCACCGCGACAAAGATAAAGGAAGAACTCGACCAGGCGCGTCAGGCGCTCGCCGATTGCGAGCGGCGAGGCGACCTCGCCCGCGCGTCGGAGCTGAAATACGGCGTCATACCGGAGCTTGAGAAGAAACTTGCGGCGGCGGAAGACCGCGAGGACAAGGCGTCTCTCGTCGATGAGGTCGTCGACGCGGAGAATATCGCGAGCGTAGTCTCGCGGTGGACGGGCGTTCCGGTCGACAAGATGCTGGAAGGCGAACGCGAAAAGCTTCTTCGCATGGAGGAATCGCTCGGCAAGCGCGTCATCGGACAGCGCGAAGCGGTCGAAGCGGTGTCGTCTGCGGTCCGCCGCGCGCGCGCCGGCCTCAAGGATCCGAACCGTCCGATCGGGTCGTTCCTCTTCCTTGGCCCGACCGGCGTCGGCAAGACGGAATTGACCAAGGCGCTCGCCGAATTCCTTTTCGACGACGATACGGCGATCGCGCGCATCGACATGTCGGAGTTCATGGAAAAACATTCGGTCGCCCGGCTGATCGGCGCGCCGCCCGGCTACGTGGGTTATGAAGAAGGCGGAGTGCTGACTGAGACGGTTCGCCGGCGTCCGTATCAGGTCGTGCTCTTCGACGAAGTTGAAAAAGCGCACCCGGACGTCTTCAACGTCCTTTTGCAGGTGCTTGACGACGGCCGCCTGACCGACGGTCAGGGCCGGACGGTCGACTTCAAGAACACATTGATCATCCTCACCTCGAATCTTGGTTCGGAGCATCTCGCCAATCAGCCTGAGGGACAGGACTCCGAAGCCGTTCGCCCGCAAGTGATGGAGGCGGTGCGCTCCCGCTTCCGTCCTGAATTTCTCAATCGTCTCGACGAAATCATCCTGTTCCACCGTCTGACGCGCGCGAACATGGACCAAATCGTCGATATTCAGGTTGCTCGCCTTGCAAAACTTCTCGCCGATCGCAAGGTTACGATAAACCTCGACGAAAAGGCGAGGCGGTGGCTGGGCGACGCCGGCTACGATCCGGTCTATGGTGCGCGGCCGTTGAAGCGCGTCATACAGAAAGAATTGCAGGATCCGCTTGCGGACCTCATTCTGGCGGGAAAGATCCGGGATGGCGAGACGCTTGACGTGTCCGCCGGCCCGAACGGCCTCACCGTCAACGGCGAGACGGCGAACGCCAGGACAAGACGGTTCGCCGACGCGCCGCCAGCCGGCGCCCTGCTGAACTAGGAGAAACGCCGATGGCGCCGAAAGGAATTGACGAAAAGTCGAAAGAGGAGGCCTTGCGCAAACTCATCCGCGACACGGTCAACGCCGCCGGCGCCGTCGCGCCCGATGAAATTCCGCACAAGGTCAAGGAACGGCTCAAAGGGCAAGCGACCGGCGATCTCGATGTCGACGCCTATGTGAAAGAAGTGCTGAAAGCGCGCCAAAAGCGCTAGAGCGCCTTTTTCACTTCCTTCGCGTCGGCCAGCACGTCGGCCTCCTCAGAGGCGTGCGGCGCGCGCATCGAATCGATCTTGTCACGGACAATCTTGAAACGTTCAAGCTCTTTCCCGCTCAATTCGACGCCGGTGGCGATCTTCAGGCTTTGCGGATTGACCGGAACGTCCTTGAGATGCACTTCGTAATGCAGGTGCGGGCCGGTTGACCTGCCGGTCGAGCCGACAAAGCCGATCACGTCGCCTTGCCGAACGCGCACGCCGGTGCGAACGCCTTTCTTCACCGCATTCATATGAGCGTATGCGGTCTTGTAGCCCTGCGCGTGACGAATGCGCACATAGTTGCCGAACGAGCCGTACGGGCCTGCGCGCTCGACGACGCCGTCTCCCGCCGCCATGATGGGCGTTCCGCGAGCGGCGGCGAAGTCAACGCCCTTATGCGCTTTCTGATAGCCGAGGATCGGGTGTTTGCGCGTGCCAAAACCCGACGACAGGCGCGCCCCGTCGATCGGGGTTTTCATCAGCAGACGCCGCGCGCTTTCCCCGGCCGCGTCGAAATAATCCGGCTTTCCGCCCTGCTCGGCGGTTTCAAACCGGTAATACGCCTTTTCCCGCTGGCGGCCTCGCCATTTAAGGCGGCCGAAGAGAATGTCGCCGCCCCCGACGATGTTTCCCGCCTGGTCGAACCTGACCTCGAAGATCGCTTCAAATTCGTCTCCGCCGAAGATCTCGCGCTGAAAGTCGACATCATAGGCGAACATCTGGGCGAGGCCGGCAATGACGTCATCCGGCGCGCCCTGTTTCTTGGCGGACAGGTAAAGGCTGCCGTCAATTCTGCCCGACACTTCCGCGACGCGGGTCGTCAGCGGCGTCGCGATCTCTCGCGAGTGGAAAGCGTTGTCCGGTCCCTTTTCAAGAATGATGCGCCTTTCGGCGTCTGCTCGAAAATCCATCGCGATCAGATGCGCATACCGGGGCTCTTTTTCGGATATGGACTGGAACAGGGTGCGGTTCGGTTCGGCGAGCGTCAGCGTGAATTCCTGCCCGGGAAGCAGACGGCGCAGATTGTAGACGCGGCCGAAGGCGTAAGCGACGCTGTTTCTGTCTTCGGCGCCGACGCCCGCGCGTTTCAGGAGATCGACGAAATTCTCGCCCTTGGCGAGCGAAACGCGCAATTCGAAGGGCGCGGAGGGGATGTCCCCGTCAGCAGAACCATGAGGACGAAATGCAAATTCGCCGCGTTCCAGATCGCTCCTGAAAAAGAAGGGCGGCGGACGATCGCTCTCATCGGCCAGCCAGGCCGCTGTCAGCGAAAGCACGCCGGCGCCGGGTTCGGGCGCGTCAATCGGGAGAGATGGAGATGCGCCGGGTTTCAGCCGCGGCGTCATTTCCGTTTTCGACGCTGCGGTTTTGACCGACGCCGGATCTTCAGCGTTTTCCGCCGCGCCGCCCGCGATCGCATCAGCGGCCGTCCCGGATTCAAGAGCGGCGCGCGGCGATGCCGGGCGGGTGAGCCGACTGGGCTTTTCCTGGCTCTTCATGGCGACGATCGCCGCCTCGGGACGCGGCGCCTCGCTCGTCGGCCGGCTCATGGCGAATGCGAGAAAAGCGGCGCCGCCTGCGAGGACCCCAAGAGCGGCCGCAGCGGCAAGCGGCGCCCGCTCGACGCCTCCGTCGACGTGACGCCGGACGATCGCACCGGCCCGTTGTGTCGTTCTGTCGTCCCGCAAAACAGCCTCTATCGCGGCGTATGTCTCATTTGCGCTGGCGGCGAAGTCAATGCGAACCGGCGCCGACAGCATATCACGCCGCCGGGCTTAAGCGGCGGCCTCGCTTTTTCCGTCAATTTTCGCCATGCTGGTAGGGCTTTTGTAAGGCGCAGCCGGGACGCAGTCCCATGGCTGTCGTCGAGGGGATAAGTCAGCACGCAGGAGTAGCGGATGCGCCTCGCCGCCCGCCTCGTCATCGGCGTTTTGGTTGTGTTGGCGCTGACGGCTGCGGCGTTGTTCCTCCTGCGCAGGCCGATTGCGGAAGCCGCCGTCGAGCGCGTGATGGCGCGCGCGCGTCTGATCGAACCGGCCGTCGTTGTGGAAAGCGTATCGCTCGACCGGTTGACGCTCGCATCCATGAAGGCGGGAACAGATCCCGCAAGCGCCATAGACCTCAGCGCGGTCGAGTTCGCCTATGACTGGCGCGACCTGCTATTCAAAGGCGATCTTAGGACCGTATCGATCGGCGGCGGCCGGATTTCAGCCCGCATTGATGAAACCTGGCGCCCGTCCATCGCCGGGTGGAGCCCTGACCCGGAGGCGCCGCCGTCGCCGCCGCCCTTCGAGGCCGTGAAAATTTCGGGCGTTCAGATTGACGCGGCGACGCCGGCGGGTCTTGCGACTTCGGAAGTCAATGGCGCGTTCGACATCAATGCGGGCGGCCGCTTTGCAGCCCGGTTCAAGGCCGAGAACGCCGGCAACGCCGCGCTCGCGGTCTCTGACGCGGCGGGCTCGGGCGAGATCGTCCTTGGCTCAAACGGCGAGATTGCCGCGACCGCAGCGGCGACGGGCGACATTCGCTCCGTTGTCGGAGCAATCAGCGGCGCCGATCTGCGGGTTGAGGCGACGCTCGCATCCTGGCGAAGCTTCTTCGGTTCTGAGCCCAAAGGCCTTGAAGGCGCGGCAAGCATCGCCGTGAAATCGTCGACGCTGGATGCTGAATCGTCTCCAACGCTTGCGCCGCTGATATCCGCAAGCGGCGAAGAAATCGGACGGATCATGATCTCCGGCGATTTCATCGCCGAATTTTCACGGAGCGGCGTCCGTCTCCGGCTTGCCGAGGGTCCACTTGCATTCATTTCCGATCGCGACGACCGGCTGTTGATCGGCGGCGACGGCGGACCTCTCTTCGAACGCGCGGGCGGGGAGACGAAAGTCCGGTTTGTCGCGGCCCTCAGCGGGCCGGCCGCCTCAGGGGACGCCCGGTTCAGCGCAAGATCGGTTGATAGCGGAAAATGGGCGGTCGAGGGGGAGGCGCAATTTGAAAAGCAGACAATCGCCGGCTTTGCATTCGCGGATTTCAAGGGGGCCTTCGACGGCGTTTATTCCCGCAATGACCTGTCCGGTGATGCGACGGTTGATGTCGTCTTGCAGTCCGGACAGATCGGACGGATGCGAGTCAGCGACCTGCCGATCAACGGGGATCTGAGAATCGACGCGGATTTTCAGGGACGATCGATTATTGCGTCGCCGCCAGACGGCGCATGCCTGAACGCCGCCCGCGGGACATTCAGGTTTGTCGATCAGGACATGGACGCGAAGATCGCCGATGCGGCGCTCTGCGCGAAAACATCCCCGCTGATCTCGATCGGCTGGAGCCGGACGCCGCTGACCGAGCTCGATGGCGTCCTCAATTCGAGGTCCGCGTTCTTTCGCATAGGGAAGACGACGTTCGCCGGGGCCCCGCCGGCCCTTGACTTCACTCTCGCCTATGATTCCGACAAGCAGACGAGCCGCATTCGCGGACGAATGACAGGCGGCGCCGTCATCCTGAACGACGCCCTGATTCTCAGCGGCGTGGATGGCGGGTTCGACAGCGAGCTGGTTCGCGACACGGTCGCAGTCAATGCTGCGATATCGTCTGTCCGGATCGCTGAAAAAACAGAACTGGAGAAAGTCGCGCCGGTCATCGCTTCAGGCGGCGTAAGGCTTGCCGACAATGTTGCGAGCTTCACCCTTGGCGTGTCGACGCCTGACGGCGCGCGCCTCGGCGCCGGCGACGGCGTTCATTATGTGAAGACCGGGCGAGGCGAGGCCGTGTTTGACTCCGGCCTGCTCAGGTTCACTTACGGTTTTCAGCCCGACCGTCTGCTTCCGGCGCTGCGCGGCGTTGTTGCAAACGCCTCCGGAACAACTGAAGGGCGCGCCAAATTCTCCTGGGCGCCCGACAGCGTTTTATCTTCAGCGACGATCAACCTCGATAATGTGTCGTTCAGCGGCCCGGGCGTCGCCGTCACGCGCACCGAAGGCGTTTCAGGCAAGCTGGTTTTCTCAAATCTCGCGCCCGTTGCGACAGCGGGCGAACAGCTTCTTGCAATCAGGAAGATCGATCTCGACGCCCTGAAGCTCGAAAACGGGGCCATGAAATTCCAGTTTCCGGGAGACGACACGATAGAAATCATCGAAGCGGAATTTCCCTGGTTCGACGGAACAATCGGCGCCTATGATTCGCGGATGTCCATCGCCGGCGGGACGGCTGAAACGCAGCTCAAGATCGACAATGTCAACCTTCAACGGCTCCTCAGCTATCTCAATATCGAGGGACTTTCCGGCGAAGGGGTTGTTGAAGGCGTGCTGCCGGTTTCGTTCGAGGGCGGACGGGCCCGCGTGAACAACGGGCTGCTTTCATCGAAGGGCAAGGGCGTCGTCAGGTATCAGGGAAAGGCGACCCAAGCCGCCGCTCAATCAAGCGAGCAGAGCGCGCTCGCCTTTGAAATCCTGCGGGAGCTTCGCTTCGACAAGCTCTCCGCCGAGATCGACGGTCCGCTCGACGGCACGTTGAATTTCAAGATTTTTTTCGAAGGGCGCAGCGACATTCCCGTAAAGACCGGCAAGGAGACCCAGCGCGTCGACAGTCCCGTCAAATACCGAATAACAATCGATGCGCCGCTCTTGAGCCTGATTGAACAGGCTATCCTTTCCACGAACGTCAAGCTTCAGATTGAGAGGGCGCAGAAAGAGGAAAAGGCCGACACGCAGGACCAATAGCGGCCGTTTCATGGCGGCTTGCGGCGCGCTTCGCCCCTATTTCGACATCAGGGGCGGTTATGCTATCGTTTCAGCAAGGATGATTCCTACAAGAGGCGAGGGCGGGCATGTTTCGAATTAGCTCTGGGTGGAGCCGGCCGGGCGCGGTCGTTCAGGCGGCGCTCCTGTTCTCCGTGGTCGCCGCGTGTGCGACGGTGAAGGTCCAGGCGCCGGACAAGCCGATCGAAATCAATCTGAACGTGAACATCAAACAGGAAGTCCTTATCAAGATGGATAGGGAAATCCAGGACCTGATCGCGAACAACCCGGACATCTTCTAGGGAGACTGAAAGGTGATCGCCCAAATGAAAAATTCCTTGCTGAAGACCGCGGCTCTCCTGGTTGCGCTGTCCGCATTGGCCGGTGCGGCGAATGCGGCCTCGCCGATGATCGAAGACGCGAAATCCAGATGTATCGTCGGCGAGCAATCCGACGGCTATCTCGGCGTTGTCGATTCCCTTGCGGCGAGCGAGGAGGTCAAGCGCGAGGTTCGAGCGGTGAACCAGCAGCGCAAGGCTGCGTTTGCCGATCTCGCCGCGCGCAACGGCGTCACGATCGAGGATGCGGCGGCGTTGACGGGCAAGCGCCTCGTTGAAAGCGCCGCGAGCGGGCAGTGCGTCCGCCTGCCGGACGGCACGTGGGCGAAACAGCCCTGACTGTCGATTATGGACGCCCGGTAACCGACACGTCCCGGCGAATCATCCATAAGAGGGCCATGTTTTGAAGGGGCCCCGACGAAATGCCGTATCAGCCTTCCGACGAGTTTGACGCTGTAAGCCTGTCTGCGCTCATGTCTTCGCGTCTTTGCCACGATCTGGTGAACCCGATTGGCGCGCTTTCATCGGGCCTTGAGGTGCTTGGCGATCCGGCGATGGACCCGTCGATGAAGGAAGCGGCGCTGGATCTCATCAAATCAAGCGCCGAAAAATCCGTCGCCCTGCTGAAATATGCGCGCCTTGCCTATGGCGCGTCAGGCGGGCTCGGGGCCGAGCTTCCCTTTGAGGAAGCGCGGAACGTGCTCCAGGGGCTTCTTGCCTGGACCAAGGCGACGCTTGATTGGCGAATCGGATCAGGGAGCGCGCCGAAAGAAGAGGTGAAGGCGCTTCTCGTCATCGGGGCGGCGGCCGCTGATTGCGTTCCGCGCGGCGGGCTCGTTCACATTTCGGGCGCGAGCGGCTCCTATGATGTCAGGGTGACGGGTCAGCGCGTCATCGTTCAGGATGAGATGGTGACGGCCCTTTCCGGGAATGCGACGGAACTGAAGCCGAAATTTACGCCTCATTATCTTTCGGCTCTCGCCGCTCGCTCGGCCGGCGGTGAGATCGCCGTTGCGCAGGACGAAGGCGGCGTCACGTTCTGCATCCGGTTTTCGGCCGATTCCGCTCAATTGGCGCCGGCGTCGTTAACGGCGGGCTAACCGAAAAGGGCGATAGTGCAGGCTCAAAACCAACGCCGGCCCGCACATTATGAAGACCTGTCTGATCGTAGAAGATTCAAGCGTCATCCGTGAAATCGCGATGCGCATTCTTGCGGATCTGTCTGTTGAGTCGAAAGAAGCCGAGTGCGCCGCCGAAGCCCTTGAGGCTTGCCGCTCGTCGGTTCCCGACGTTGTGCTGCTCGATTGGGACTTGCCGTCGTTCGGCGCGCTCGATTTCCTGCGCGGCGTCGCAGAACTCCCTCAGGACCAGCGCCCGGTGATCATTCTGTGCGCAACGGAAAACGACACCCAGCAATTCACCCTCGCCAAGGCGGCGGGCGCCGCGCACCATCTGCTAAAGCCGTTCGATCGCCAGTCGATTGAAGCCAAGTTCGCGGAAATCGGAATTGTGACCGGCGCCGTCGCAACCGAAGCGACAGCCGCCAAGGCCGTCTGAAACAGATTTTTCCCGGCGGCCCGTCAGCCGATCACGCCGCGGGCCTTTAACGATGAGCGCTCTTCGGCGCTTGCGAATTCAGCGAGAACTTCATCAGTGTGCAGGCCGAGAATCGGCGGCGGCTCATCCGTAAGCGCCGGCGTTCTGGAATATTTCACCGGATGCGTCACCATTTCCCGGCCGCCGGCGTCGGGCCTTTTCATCGGCGCCGTCATCTTCCGTGTCGCGACATGCCTGTCGGAGAACACCGCATCGATTGCATTGATAGGGCCTGCGGGAACTGTCGCAGCCTCCATGACGGCGAGCCATTCTTCGGTCGTCCGCGCCAGCAATATCGGCGAGAGCCGTTCGATCAGAAGCGCGCGATTCTGGACGCGGGCCCTGTTTGTCCTGAAGCGGTCGTCCGCGCACAATTCGGGTGCGCCGACAGCCCGTGCAAAGGCCGCGAACTGCGTGTCATTGCCGACCGCAATGACGACGTATCCGTCCTTTGTCGCAAACACCTGATAGGGCGCGATGTTCGGATGTGCGTTGCCGAGGCGCGTCGGAACGCTCCCCGAGACAAGGAAGTTCGAGGCCTGGTTGGCCAGCATCGCGATCTGGCAATCAAGCAGCGCGACGTCGAGGTGCTGTCCTTCGCCCGTACGCTCCGCGTGGCGCAGCGCGGCCAGTATTGACGTTGCGGCGTACATGCCGGTGAAGAGATCGGCGACGGCCACGCCCACTTTCATCGGTTCGGCGCCGGCTGCGCCGTCAGGCTGGCCGGTTATCGACATCAGTCCGCCCATCGCCTGAATCATATAGTCGTATCCGGCGCGCGGGGCGTACGGACCGGTTTGTCCAAAGCCTGTGATTGAACAATAGACGAGGCGCGGATTGATCGACGAAAGGCTCGCGTAATCGAGGCCGTATTTTTTCAGGCCCCCCACCTTGAAGTTCTCGACGACAATGTGGCTCGTCGCGGCAATCCGCCTGACCAGCGCCGCGCCGTCGGGGTCGGCGATATCGACGGCGACGGACTTCTTGTTTCTGTTGGCTGAAAGGAAATAGGCCGCATCCGTCGTTTCGCCCGACTCGGCATGGAGAAAAGGCGGGCCCCAGCCGCGGGTGTCGTCGCCCGAGCCCGGTTTTTCGATCTTGATGACCTCGGCGCCGAGGTCGCCGAGGAGCTGGCTCGCCCACGGCCCGGCAAGCACGCGGGAAAGGTCAAGCACGCGCACGCCGTCAAGCGCAGTCTTTGGTTTCGTTGTCATGACAGGACCATAAGCGGGCCGAAATTCCGCGCAAGCCGCCGCGCCGCCCTGGCGCCGGCGATTTGACCGGCGGCGAATAAAACCTGATAGTTTCCGCAATACCCGGGGCAAAAAGGGAAATGGGAGACGATATGAAGGGCTTGATGATGGACCGTCCGCTTCTGACGACGGAGATCCTCAAACACGCGGCGCGGAACTTTCGAAGAACGGAAATCGTGACGCGCACGGTAGAAGGCCCCATCCATCGCTACACGGTCGGCGATTCCTATCGGCGGATATGCAAGCTCGCCAATGCGCTGCTGCGGATCGGCGTCAAGCAGGGGTCGAGGGTCGGCGTCATCGGATGGAACACCCATCGCCAGTTCGAGATGTATTACGCGGTCGGAGGTGTCGGCGCGGTTCTGCATACGGTCAATCCCCGCCTTGGTCCCGACAATGCGGCGTTCGTGATCAATCACGCCGAAGACGAATATCTGTTTTACGACATCACGTTCGCCCCGCTGGTGTCGGCGTTGCGCGGCAAGCTGACCTCGGTCAGGAAATTCGTTGTGCTGACCGACGACGCGCACGCGCTCGAGGCGGGCACCGGCGACGACTCTTACGAAAGCCTGATCTCAGGGGAAGCGGAATCGATTGACTGGCCTGAGTTCGACGAAAATTCCGCTGTTGCCATGTGTTACACGTCCGGCACGACAGGCGATCCGAAAGGCGTCGTCTATTCGCACCGGTC
>CALKYG010000395.1 GCA_938003575.1 uncultured Alphaproteobacteria bacterium | reverse complement strand
ACAAGAACTGCCAGGCGTTCTCGATCCTCGGGCTCGACACCTTCACCCTCAACGCCGATTGCGAGAACAAGGGCTTTGAGGTTGAGGTCCAGGGCTCGGCGGCGAAAGGTCTTGATTATCTTTTCGGCGTCGGATTCACGGATGCGGAGGTGACGAACATTCTCGGGGTGACGGTTGACGCCGTTACGCCGCTCGGCACCCTGCCGGCGATCATTCCGGGCGGCAAGCAGCGGCCGGTTCAAACGCCGAAGTGGAATTTGACCGGACTCGTCCGCTATGAGTTTCCGGTGCCTGGAATCGGCAATCTCGCCCTGCAGGTGGACGGCCAGTACCGCTCCGAACACTTCTTCGCCTTGACGAATTTCAACGCGTCGCGCGAAGACGGCTATTTCGTCGGCAACGCGTCGGTCACGTGGATTGCGCCGAACGAAAAGTGGAGCGTCCGCGGTTTCGTGCAGAACATGACCGGCTCCGAATACCTCGTTCAGACATTTGACCTTTCCGGCAGCCTGTCGAACGGCGGATTGTTCGGTCTTGTCGAGCAGTATTACGGGCGTCCTCGCATGTACGGCGTCAATCTGAACGTCGCATTCTGATCGACGAAACGCCGGAACAACGCATTGAAGCGGGCGGCGCCGGACGCCGCCCGCGCCTTTGGTGGTGATGACAGAGACAGCTGAGAGCTATGTCTGCGGCGTGTCCGACGAGCCGCTGATCTATCAGACGGTTGGGGGCGCGCTCGACGCTGCGGCCCGGCGTTTCGGCGACCGTCCCGCGCTGATTGTCCGCCGCCAGAATGTCCGCATGACCTACGCGGAATTCGCCGCCGCAGTCGAGGCGTTTGCGGCAGGTCTCCTGGCGCTGGGGCTGAAACCGGGCGACAGGATCGGAATCTGGTCGCCAAACAATTCCGAATGGGTGATCGCGCAGTTCGCCACGGCGCGGATCGGTCTCATCCTCGTCAACATAAACCCGGCCTATCGCACCTCCGAGCTGGAGTATGTGCTCAACAAGGTCGGATGCCGCGCACTCATCCTCGCGCGATCATTCAAGACAAGCGACTATGTCGCAATGCTTGACAGTCTCGGAGCGGAAAAACTTCCTCAACTCGAGACAGCGATTGTCATCAGCGACGATCCTGTTGAGGGCTATAAGCGGTTTTCCGATGTTGCGGCGCTCGCGACGGACGCTCTTCGGGACGAGGCGCGCGCGATCGCGGCGACGCTTTCGCCGGACGATCCGATCAACATCCAGTTCACCAGCGGCACCACTGGATTTCCCAAGGGCGCGACGTTGACTCACCATAACATCGTCAACAACGGCCGGTTCGTGGCGGCGCGCCAGCGCTTTTCAGAGAATGACATTCTGTGCATTCCGGTGCCGCTTTATCACTGTTTCGGCATGGTGATGGGCGTTCTCGGCTGCGTGACGCACGGCGCCGCCATGGTCTTTCCAGACGAAGCATTCGAGCCGAAATCGGTCCTCGATGCGGTGGAGGCGGAACGATGCACGGCGCTGTACGGCGTGCCGACGATGTTCATCGCTGAACTTGACCATCCGACGTTCAAGGGAAGAGACCTTTCCAGCCTCAGAACCGGCGTCATGGCGGGCGCTCCTTGTCCGGAGGCGGTCATGCGCCGCGTCATCGCCGACATGCACATGAAGGAAGTGACGATTTGTTACGGCATGACCGAAACGAGCCCCGTCAGCTTTCAGTCAAGACCGGACGACGATCTTGAAAAGCGCGTCACGACGGTCGGCTCGATTCACCCCTTTGTTGAAGTGAAGATTGTCGATGCGGAAGGGCGCACGGCGCCGCGCGGTTCCCAGGGCGAATTGCTGACGCGCGGCTATTCGGTCATGCGCGGCTATTGGGGGGATCCTGAGAAAACGCGCGACGCCATCGACGCGGGCGGCTGGATGCACACCGGCGATCTCGCCGTTATGGACGCCGACGGCTATTGCCGGATCACCGGCCGCGTCAAGGACATGATCATCCGTGGCGGAGAAAACGTCTATCCGCGGGAGATTGAGGAGTTTCTCTATCGTCACCCGGCGGTTCAGGATGTGCAGGTTTTCGGCGTTCCCGATGAGAAATACGGCGAGGAAGTCTGCGCATGGATCATGCTTCGCGCTGAGGCGGCGATCGCAGAGGAGGAAATCCGGGCCTTTTGCAGGGGGCGGATCGCCCACTACAAAGTTCCCCGCTACGTAAAATTTGTCGACGATTTCCCGATGACGGTGACGGGCAAGATTCAGAAGTTCGTCATGCGTGAGGCGATGGCGAAAGAGCTGACGGCGCAAAATCAAGCGATTGAAACAGGACCAGGCAAGGAGAAACGGATATGAGCGACTTCCCGATGCTGATTGGCGGAAAGCTGGTTGATGGGGACCACAAGCTGAATGTCGTGAACCCCGCGACCGAAGAAGTCTTCGCAACGGTCGAACGCGCGTCGCAGCGACAGGCGGCCGAAGCGGTCGCGGCGGCGAAGGCGGCGTTTCCGGCCTGGTCGAAAACGCCGATTGAAAAGCGCCAGGCGAACGTCAGCAAGCTTGCGGATGCGGTTCGCGACAACGCGGACGAGCTTGCCCGCCTTCTCACCGCCGAGCAGGGCAAGCCTCTTCCGGAAGCGCAGGGGGAAATGGCGTGGACGGAAGGATATCTGAGGCACTATTCGACGCTCGCTCCGGAAGTGCAGGTAGTCCAGGATGATGCGACCGCACGCGTCGAAGTGCACCGGAAACCGCTCGGCGTCGTCGTCGGCATCGTCGCCTGGAATTTTCCGGTGCTGTTGGCCGCATGGAAGATCGGTCCCGCTCTCGTCGCCGGCAACACGATCGTTCTGAAGCCGGCGCCGACGACGCCGGTCGCAACGCTCAAATTCGCGGCGTTGATCAAGGACATCGTTCCGCCGGGTGTAGTGAATGTCATTGCAGACGAAAACGACCTCGGCGCTTATCTGACGAGCCATCCGGACGTCGCGAAAGTCTCCTTCACCGGATCTACCGAAACCGGCAAGAAAATCATGAAGAGCGGCGCGGACACGTTGAAGCGCCTGACGCTTGAGCTTGGCGGCAACGATGTCGCGATCGTGCTCGATGACGTCGACGTCAAGGATGTCGCGCCGAAGATCTTCGACGCGGCGATGCTGAATTGCGGCCAAGTCTGCATGGCGGCGAAACGCATCTATGTCCAGGACGGCGTTTATGACGCGATGGCGAAGGAAATGGCGGCGATCGCCAAGGATGTCGTCGTCGACGATGGAGCCAAGCAGGGAACGCGCGTCGGACCTCTGCAAAACAAGATGCAGTTCGAAAAGGTCAAGGGAATCCTCGCAAGTGCGAGGAGCGAAGGGGCCACCATTGTCGGCGGAGAAACCGGCGGCCGGAGCGGCTATTTCATCAAGCCGGCGATCGTCACGAATGTCAAAGAGGGCAACCGGATCGTCGACGAGGAGCAATTCGGGCCGGTTATTCCGCTGATCCGGTTCAAGACGGACGATGAAATCGTCGCACGGGCCAATGCTTCTCCTTACGGCCTCGGCGGCTCCGTCTGGTCCTCGAATTTCGAGCGGGCGCGGAAGATCGCTGAAGATATCGATGCGGGCACCGTCTGGATCAATCAGCATATCACGATCGGCCCGCACATCCCTATGGCCGGCGCGAAGCAATCAGGCATCGGGGTCGAACAGAGCCTCGAAGGGCTTGCAGAGTTCACGCAGGTTCGCGTTTTGAACATGGCGAAGTCGTAGGATTTGATTCAAGAGGAGAAAAGCCGATGAGAAAAGCAGTTGTGTCTGTCGCGGCCGCGGCGCTGGCGGGACTTGCGACGCCCGCCTTTGCGGAGTCTGTTGAGGAAATGTGTTTGCGCGTTTCCGAAGAGTGGGGCACGCAGGGCGATGTCGCTGCGCAGTGCTCCTGTCTCGCCGGAGAAGCGGCCGGCGATTCCGCGCTGGAGAGCGAACTTCGTACTCTTGGCGACAAATACTCAAGCGATCAGGAAGCTTATGATGCGGCGAGCGCCGGCACGAAAGCGGCGTTCGACGCCTGCTCCGTGAACAGCTGAAGCCATGTCGGTCGCGGACGCTTTTCTTGCAAGACGCGCGACGTTTGAGTGGAAGCGTCCGCGACATTTCAACTTCACCCGGGACGTGATCGCCCGCCATTCGTTGGAGAACGGCGGGGCGACCGCGCTCCATTGGACTTCGGCGGCCGGCGAAACGGCGACCATCTCTTTCGCGGAGCTGGCGGAAAGGGCAGGCCGCGCCGCCGCTTTTCTTCGCGCGCTCGGCCTCAAGCGCGGCGATATCGTATTGCTCGTTCTGTCCCGTGAGCAATCCTGGTGGGAGATTATCCTTGGCTGCCTCCAGCTCGGCGTGATTGTGTCGCCGGGCACGACGCAGCTGATGAAGAAGGATTTCGCCTATCGAATCGAGGCGACCAGCGCAGCCGCGATCATCACAAACGAGGCTTGCGCGCCGCGCGCGGACGAGGCGATCACGGCGACGGGATGGAGCGGCGGCAGGATCATCGTCGATGGGAATCGCGACGGCTGGATCCGGTATGATCGCTTCGCCCACGCGCCGCTGAAAGAATTCGCGGACACGGACGCGAGCGACGAGGCGCTTCTCTATTTCACTTCCGGCACCACCGGAAACCCGAAGATGACCGTGCATGGCTGCGCCTATCCGCTCGGACATGAGACGACGGGCAGGTTCTGGCTTCGCGCGGGACCTGGCGATCTTGTCTGGAACGTGTCCGATACCGGCTGGGCGAAGGGTGCGTGGTCGTCGCTTTTCGCGCCCTGGCTCTGCGGCGCCGGCATTTTCGCGCTTCACGCCGACGCCGTCGATCCGGCGCGCGTGCTCGCCGCGCTTGAGGAATTTCCGGTTACCGTGCTGTGCGCGCCGCCGACCGCCTATCGAATGCTGGTGAAGCAGCCGCTCGACGGACGAGCTTTCAAGGCCCTCAAACACTGCGTCAGCGCCTGCGAACCGCTTAATCCTGAAGTGATCGAAATATGGCGCGAGAAGACCGGCCTTCAAATCTGCGAAGGTTATGGTCAGACCGAAACCGTCATTCTGTGCGGCGTCTTCGACGGCATGGCCGTGAAGCCAGGGTCAATGGGTCTTGCGGCGCCCGGCGTCGATCTGGATGTCATAGACGAAAACGGAACTCGTCTTGCGCCGAATGTTGAAGGCGACGTGGCCGTATTTCTCGATCCGCCGCCCATGGGGCTGTTTCTCGGCTACAAGGACGATCCGGAACGCACGAATGCGACGCGGAGAGCGGGTTGGTATCTTACCGGCGATCGCGCCTATCGCGATGAGGACGGTTATTTCTGGTTTGTCGGGCGCGGCGATGACGTGATCATTTCCGCAGGCTATAGAATAGGTCCGTTTGAAGTCGAGAGCGCCCTGATTGAGCATCCGGCGGTCGCCGAATCCGCCGTCGTCGCGAGCCCTGACGAGACGCGCGGCGAGGTGGTCAAGGCGTTCGTCGTGCTGGTGAAGGGCGCTGAGGCGAACGATGAGCTTGCGCGCGAGCTTCAGGATCATGTGAAGCGGGTGACCGCACCGTACAAATATCCCCGGAAAATCGAGTTCGTTGAAAGCCTCCCGAAAACGATCAGCGGCAAGATCATCCGAAAGGAATTGCGTGAACGGGAGTGGCGGGATGCGCCGGCCCATGGATGAACGCTACACGCCGCTGCTGGACGCTGAAGAAAGACTTTCGAGAGCCGAGCTTTCTGCGTTGCAGCTCGATCGGCTGAAGCAGTCGCTTTCGCACGCATATGAACATTCAAGGCACTATCGCGCGTCTTTTGACGCTGCGGGCGTAAAGCCTTCCGATCTGCGGACTCTCTCCGATCTCTCGAAGTTTCCTTTCACGACGAAATCGGATTTGAGGGATAACTACCCGTTCGGGTTTTTCGCCGTGCCGCGGGAGCGCGTCGTGCGCCTGCATGCATCATCAGGCACCACCGGC
>CALKYG010000394.1 GCA_938003575.1 uncultured Alphaproteobacteria bacterium | reverse complement strand
TTCTCGGTCTTCGTCACCGTGGTCATCGCCGCCGCGGTCGTGCTGTGCGCCCTGCTCGCCGACGGCTACGTCCGCCGCGAGGACATGGACGGCCCCGAGGTCTACGTGCTCATGCTGCTGTCGGCGTCGGGCGGCGTGATCATTGCCGGGTCGGGCGCGACGGTCGATACGCGCGATCCGCGTCCGTTTGTGAACATCGAGGGCGCCGTGAGCCGCGACATATTCGAGGCCGGCGCGCTGAACGCGTCAGAATCCTTGTCAATTTTCGACGCCGTCGACGCCTATACGATCAATGCGGCGAGAGCGCTGAAGCAGGATGCGGCGGTCGGCTCCATCGAGTCCGGTAAGAAGGCGGATTTCGTCATCGTCGACCAGGATATCTTTGCGCTCGCCGAATCCGGGCAAACGGAAGCGATCAGCGAGACGAACGCGCTTGAGACCTGGTTCGCCGGCGAAAAGGTTTTCAGCAGAGCCGCCGACTGACCGCCTTCAGGAGTTTCTGAGGGCTTCGCTGATATTTCTCATTCCTTCCGCGATGTCGCGGCTTATCGCTTTTTCAAGTTTGCGCGCATCTCCTTCCGAAATTGCGTCGATCGCCTCCTTGTGCTGATCAACAAGATCGGCGGTGCCCAAATTGGAAAGGACCACGCGCATGAACGGGCCGACCTGAAGCCACAAGCCTTCGACGACGCCGAGGAGCGTCGGCGCGCCTGCCGCCTCGTACAACGCAAAATGAAACTCGCTGTTCGCCTTGGAATAGGCGGCGACGTCGCCGCATGAAATCGCGGCGTCGAGTTTGTCGTCGATCTTCGACAGTTTCGAGACGAGGCCGGCCCTGACCTTCGGTTTTCCCTCGGTCTTCTTGAGCGCGCGAAGGGCCAGTCCCGTTTCGAGCGGCACGCGCGCGTCGGTCAATTCCGCAACCTTCTGCGATGTCATGCGGGCGACGCTGATGCGCCGTGTCTGCGTCAATTCAAGCGCGCCGAGCGCGACAAGGCGCCTTATCGCCTCGCGCGCCGGCATGGCGCTGACATGAAACTGCGCGGCGAGCGTGCGCACCGACAGCGAACGCCCGGGTTCGAGTTGTCCTTCAATGATTGCGCGGCGCAGGCGCGCATAGACCTCTTCGTGAACGACAGGCGCCCGTTTTCGAGCCCTTTTCGCCGCCTTTGAGGACTTTGTTTTTTTCATCGCCATCGGAATCGGACGATTCGCGCGAAATGCGCTCAAATCAAGCGAAGCGGCGTCCCGCAGGACGCCGTTTCGTAATGATATTTCACGCTGCGGCCGCGGCCATCTGTCAGAAATGCCGCCGGGAAAAAACGCCCGCAACTATCTGTTTTTCATAGAATATCCTATCCGCTTGCCAATTTCCGCGGGCCGGGCTAACTGTGATCACGTTCTCCTTGCGCCGATCCAATATCGCTTTGGCGCACCATCGCTGCAACGCCGGCCCCGAGCGGGAAAAGGCGATCGCGCGCGGGCCGCGTCGGCGGGAGTGTAAAGTCAAGAGCGGCTCCCCTTCGGGCGCGCCCTCGAGGCGGAAACAATGGACTTGAAAGAACTTGAAGATTGGCTCCGGCGCCATCGCGTCACCGATGTCGCCTGCCTCGTTCCCGACATGACTGGCGCGGCGCGCGGAAAGACGATGACCCCGGCGCTTTTCCTGAACGGCATGAAAAACAACAGCCTTCGCATACCGGAAACGGTCTATGCGATCAGCGTGCATGGCGAGATCGAGTTCACGAACGATGTCGTCACGACCGAGCGCGACCTTGTGATGGTTCCGGACCTGTCGACATTGCACCTCGCCCCATGGAGCAACGACCCGACGGCTTGCCTGATCTGCGACAGCACGACCGACCAGGGCGTCTCGACCTCCTTCGCGCCGCGCCAGGTCCTGCGCAACGTCGTTGATCTCTATGCGAAGCAAGGGTGGACGCCGATCGTCGGGCCCGAAATCGAATTCTACCTGATCGAACGGTTCAAGGACGTCATTCTTGAGCCGCGCGCGCCGGAGGGGCGCTCAGGCCGGCCGGAATTCGGCCAGCATGTTTACAGCCTCGACGCCATCGATGAATTCGACCGTTTGTGGGAGGAGTTGTATCAGTTCTGCGAGATTCAGCGCGTCGACCTCGACACGCTGATTCATGAGGACGGTCCCTGTCAGTTTGAAGTTAACATCCGGCACAATGAGGCGATCAACGTCGCCGACCAGATGTTCCTCTTCAAAAGGCTGACCCGGCAGGTGGCGCTGCGTCACAACATGTTCGTGACCTTCATGGCCAAGCCCTATGCGAATTGCGCGGGCAGCTCCATTCACATGCACCAGAGTGTCATCGACACGAAAACGCGGCGCAATATTTTCGCGAACGAGGACGGAACCGACAGTGAGCTGTTCCGTCACTATATAGGCGGACTTCAGGCCTATCTTCCGGCCGCGATGCCGCTCCTTGCGCCGTACACGAATTCGTTCAACCGGTTTGAAGCCTATATGAGCGCGCCGACAAACACGCACTGGAGCCGTGAGAACCGGACCGTCGGCCTTCGCGTCCCGGCCTCCAATCCTGAAGCGCGCCGCGTGGAGAACAGGATAGCCGGCGCCGACATCAATCCTTATCTCGGCGTCGCCGCATCGCTCGTTTGCGGCTATATCGGCATGATGAATCAGGTCGAACCGCGGGAGGAATATCTCGGGGAAGGATACCAGGACCGCGAGCGGCCGCTCCCCAAATCCCTGATCGACAGCGTCGAGACCTTCGCGAAATCAAAACCGCTGCGCGACGCGCTGGGGTCGAGCTTCGTCGACACCTACTGCACGATCAAGCGCTCCGAATATGAACACCGATCGTCGGTGTTAAGTCCGTGGGACGTCCGTTTCCTGATGACGAACGTCTAGTCGCCGCCTCAACCCAACGCACCTGGAACCCGGCCATGACTTTTTCCAACTACACGCAGCACGTTCGCGCGCTGGACAGCGCCAATCACCTTCACCCGTTCACGACTCATCATGACCTCCGGGAAAAGGGGCCGCGCGTCATTACGCACGCCGAAGGCGTGTATATTTACGATTCTGAAGGGAACAAGATACTCGACGGCATGGCCGGTCTGTGGTGCGTGCAGCTCGGTTACGGCGTCGACGAACTGGCCCGCGCCGCTTACGACACGTTGAAGAAACTCCCCTATTACAATCTGTTCTTCCAGACGACGACGCCCTACGCCGCCGAACTCGCTGCGCTCATCGCGTCCAAAACGCCCGCAGGCGTCGATCAGATTCTGTTCTCGTCTTCAGGGTCGGAGGCGAACGACAGCGCGCTTAAACTGATCTGGTATTACTGGAATCTGATGGGAAAGCCGAACAAGAAGGCGATCATCAGCCGCCAGCGGGCTTATCACGGATCGACCGTCGCGGGCGCGAGCCTTTCCGGTCTTCCGTTCATGCAGGGCATATTCGACCTGCCCCTGCCCCGCATTCATCATATCGGGCCGACGCCGTGCTACTATCAATATGGAAGCGCCGGCGAGAGCGAGAGCGATTTTGCAAAACGCTGCGCAAAGGCCCTTGAGGACAAGATCCTTGAACTCGGCCCGGAGAATGTCGCCGCTTTCATCGGCGAGCCGGTCATGGGCGCGGGCGGCCTGATGACGCCGCCTGACGGGTATTGGCCGGAAATTGAGCGCATCTGCCGGAAATACGACATTCTTCTGTGGTCGGACGAGGTCATCTGCGGCTTCGGCCGCACCGGTTCGTGGTTCGGGTGCCAGACCTACGGCGTGACGCCAGACCTCATGACGATGGCGAAAGGCATGTCGAGCGGATACCAGCCGATTTCCGCCGTCGCGCTCGGCCGCCGGATGGCGGAGCCGATCATTCAGTCCGATTCCGAAATGGCGCACGGCTATACGTATTCGGGTCATCCGGTGGCCTGCGCCGTCGCGATCAAGAACATTCAGATGATCGAAGAAAAGGAACTCGTCGGATCGCGCGGACGGGCCGCCTCAGAGCGGTTTCAGGCGCGATTGAATGAGCTTCAGGATCATCCGCTTGTCGGAGAGACCCGCGGCGTCGGCTTGCTCGGCGCGATTGAACTTGTCAGGAACAAGGAAACGAAAGAGCGTTATTCGGCGTCCGGCGAGACGGGCGTGATTTGCCGCGGCCATTGCTTTGAATCGGGCGTGGTGATGCGCGCGGTCGGCGAGACGATGTTCCTTTGCCCGCCGCTGGTGATATCCGACAGCGAGATCGACGAGCTTTTCACCCTTGTAAAGCGGGCGCTGGACCTTACCCTGCGCGACGTCGCCAACGCTTGAGACCTGCAAGGGACCTGAAAGCTGATGTCGGAACAGGCTGCAAAACTCGCCGAAGACGCGCGGATGTTCCTGAAAGCGTCGCCGCACGTTAAATTCGTCGATGCATTCTTGACGGATCTGAACGGCGTTATCCGCGGCAAGCGGCTTCCCGCGAAATCGGCGATCAAGCTTTTCGAGCCTGGTCTTCGCTTGCCGCGATCGCTGATCGGCGTCGACGTGTGGGGCTCGGACGTTTTCGACAACGGGCTTGTCGTCGACACCGGCGATACCGACGGGCTATGCGAGGCCGTCGCGCCCGCCCTCGTTCCGGTTCCGTGGTCGAAAGAGCCGACGGCGCAATCGCTGATGATGTTGTGCGAGGCCGACGGGTCGCCGTTTCTCGCCGATCCAAGACAGCTTCTCGCTGAAATGCGGCGGCGGTTGGCGGCAAAGGGCCTGCGCGCCGTCGCGGCGCTCGAACTTGAGTTCTACCTCCTTTCCGGACAGTCCGACGCGAACGGCAGGCCTCTGACGCCGCCGAACAAGTTTTCCGGACGCCGCGTCATTGACGGCCGCGTCTATGCGATGAGCGAGATCGACGCCTATTCCGACTTTTTTTCCGACCTCTACGCCGCATGTGAGGCGCAGGGCCTGCCGCTCGACACCGCGGTCATTGAGGCCGGGCCGAGCCAGTTTGAAGTCAATCTCAAACATCAGGCCGACATCCTTGTCGCCGCAGACCAGGCCATCCTGCTGAAACGCGCGATCAGGGGCGTCGCCGCCAGGCATGGCTTGCTCGGCTCGTTCATGGCCAAGCCCTTCGGCGACCTGCCGGGAAACGGCATGCATGTGCACATGAGCATGATCGACGACAAAGGCGAAAACGCCTTCGACGGCGACGGCGATAAAGGCGGCGCGCTGTTCATGAACGCGATCGCGGGACTGATAGCGACAGCGCCCGAAGCGATGATCTTTTTCGCGCCGCATATGAATTCATGGCGGCGCTTTCAGGACTCATCGCATGCGCCGACGCGGGCGACGTGGGGGTATGAAAACCGGACGGCGGCGATCCGCATCCCGACCGACACGGGCGCCAACCGCCGTTTTGAACACCGCGTTTCGGGCGCCGACGCCAATCCGTATCTCGTGCTTTCCGCGATGCTCGCCGGCGCGCTTTACGGGATCGAAAACAAATTGACGCCGCCGCCGGCGCTCGAAGGCAACGCTTACAAATCCGACGCGCCGAGACTGTCGCTCGGCTGGCGCGCGGCGCTTGACGCCTTCGCCTCGGGGCCTGTTCTCGCGCCCGCATTCGGCGAGCTGATGACGCGGGTTTTCACGGCGTTGAAGCGGCAGGAAATCAGCGTCGCCGACCGGCGCGTCACCGATTTCGAATATGAGAGCTATCTCGACACTTTCTAGGCGTCATGAGCGAACCGAGCGGCCATATAGCATCCTATTATGCGTCGAGCGCGCATCCGTCGCCCGTCAGGCCGCCGCTCGACCGCAATATCGAGACCGATATCTGCATTATCGGCGGCGGATTTTCCGGCGTCGCAACCGCGCTTTCGCTGGCCGAACGCGGAAGGAAGTCCATCATTATCGAAGCCAACCGCATTGGCTGGGGCGCCTCCGGCCGTAATGGCGGGCAGGTTCTTCCCGGCTGGTCCGGCGAGGGCGAATTTGTGAGGCAGCT
>CALKYG010000393.1 GCA_938003575.1 uncultured Alphaproteobacteria bacterium | reverse complement strand
ACGCCGTCGCCGCCGCCGTCGACGAATTCAAGGCGACCGGCAAAAAAGTCTATTCGATCGGCGACTATTACGGGCAGGAGCAATACCTGATCGCTTCTCATGCCGACGAGATCCACATGCACGACAAGGGCTCGCTCGTTCTCGTCGGATACGGGTCATACGACGCCTATATGAAGTCGTTCCTCGAAAAGCTGCTTGTCACCCCGCACGTATTCCGCGTCGGCACGTTCAAAGCGGCGGTCGAGCCTTTCCTTCGCGACGACATGTCGCCGGAAGCCAAAGAGGCGAATCTTGAATTCCTCGGCAGCATGTGGAGGAGCTACAAGTCTTCGGTTGAAAAAGCCCGGAATCTCCCGGCCGGAACTCTCGACACTTACGCGAACGACCTCAACAGCATCTTGCGCGAGACGAACGGCGATTTCGCCCAGGCGGCGTTAAAGTTGAAACTCGTCGATCACCTGAGCTCACGCCCGGAGCAGCTTGCGGCGATGGTGGCGGCGTTCGGAAAAGACGACTCCGGCGAAAGCTTCAAGAACGTCGGCTATGACGCCTATCTTGCCGCAATCGGCGCGGAAAAGGACGGCAGCAAGCCGAATGTCGCGGTCATTACCGCCGCCGGGACCATCGTCGACGGCGAAGCGCCCGCCGGCGTCGCCGCAGCGGGCGATACGATCGCGGGCTATCTGAAGGATGCGCTCAACAATGATGAAGTGAAGGCGGTTGTGCTTCGCGTCGACAGCCCGGGCGGATCGGCCTTCGCGTCTGAAATTATTCGCGACGGCGTTCTCGCTCTCAAGGCGGCCGGCAAGCCGGTCGTCGTTTCCATGGGCTCTCTTGCTGCGTCCGGCGGTTACTGGATTTCTGCGCCCGCCGACGAAATCTGGGCGGCGCCGACGACCGTGACGGGTTCGATCGGCATTTTCGCCTTTTTCCCGACATTCGAGAAAGCGGCGCAATACTGGGGCGTCACAATCGACGGCGTCGGCACGACCGCGCTTTCCTCGATTTACGGCACCGGAATCGGACCGCTGGAAGACAATGTCGCAGACATTTTCCAGCAGAGCGTTGAGGACGGCTATCGCGACTTCCTCGATGTTGTCGCCGAAGGCCGGTCGCTAGACACGCAATATGTCGACTCGATCGGTCAGGGCCGCGTTTGGATCGGCGAGCAGGCGGTGGGCCTGAAATTGGTTGATCATCTCGGCGACATCGATGAGGCTGTCGCCGCAGCCGCTAAACTCGCCAACCTCACCGAATATGATCGCGTCAATCTTCGCGAGCATCGCTCGCCGTTTGAGATGATGTTCGGCCATGCGGCGGCGCGCGCCATGATCGCGCTCGGCTTTGATGAATCGAAGGCGCGTTCGACGCGGTCGCTCCTGAAGTCGGCGGTCGCCGCTGTCCGGAAGGAAGTCCAGTTCATTGAGGAGTTCAATGATCCGAACGCCCTTTACGCGCGCTGCGTCGTTTGCGCGAACTGATCGGGTTCGGGCTGACGGCGTGAACATCGGGGGGCCGGCGCTTTGTAAAAGGCGCCGGCCCCGCACTTTATGACTGACCTGATGCGATACGCCGCCGCGCTGGAGGCGGCCGGCGGCAAGCGCCTTCCGCCTGTCGACAAATGGAATCCGCCCTATCGCGGCGAGATCGACCTTCTCATCCGGAAGGACGGCGTCTGGATGCATGAGGGAACGCCGATCAACCGCGCCGGACTGGTGCGGCTCTTCTCCACCATCCTGAAAAGGGAAGGGGACCGCTATTTTCTGGTGACGCCGGTTGAAAAGTTGGGGATCACCGTCGAAGACGCTCCCTTCATCGCCGTGCTGATGCGGACAGACGGCGCCAGCGCCGGAAAGCGCATCATTTTCACAACAAATGTCGGCGACGACGTGACGGTCGATTCCGATCACGCCATTGAATACAGGACGTTCGGCGCTGGAAAGGCGCCTTATGTCGGCGTCAGAAACGGCCTTGACGCCCGCATCAGCCGCTCTGTTTTTCATGATCTTGTCGCCGACGGCGAAACGCGCGACATCGACGGCGAGGAATGGTTTGGCGTCGCCTCATCCGGCCTCTTTTTTCCGTTTGGACGCGCCGACGAGATTTTCGACGCCCGCGAATGACGCGCCGCTGCCGGGGACCGCTTTGGACCGATTGGTGGAAAGAATCGAAAGCAACCTCGCGCTCGCATCGACGCAGCGCGTGCGCAAGCTGTTCGCCGAGATCAATCCGCATCTTGTCGGCGATCGGCGCTTTGAGAGCCGCTGGACAAAAGAACGCAAGGAAGCCGCCGTCCTGATCCCGATCATCAACCGGCCCGAGGGCGCGACGGTCCTTCTGACGGTTCGCTCATCCGACATGCCGTCGCACGCGGGGCAGATCAGTTTTCCCGGCGGGAAGGCGCATCCTGAGGACCGGGACCGGGTTGAGACGGCGCTGCGCGAGGCGAGCGAGGAAGTGAATATTCCGCCGGCAAGCGTTCGCGTCGTCGGCACGCTCGGCGTGCATGAAGGCGGGCTTGGCTTTGCGGTGACGCCAGTTGTCGGCCTCGTCGATCCGGAGGCGCCGTTCAGGGCGTGCCCGCGGGAAGTGGCGGAGATTTTTGAAACGCCGCTCGCGTGGCTCGCTGATCTCTCCAATTACACGCTCGAAGAACGCGAGCATGACGGCGTCAGATATCGAATGTGCGCGGCGCCGTTCGGCAGATACCATATCTGGGGCCTGACGGCCGGCATCTTGCGCTCGCTGGCCGAAACGCTTCAGTCGGATTCTGAGGGATGACCCGCGACCTCAGATCATTGCCGCCTGACGCCGCGCGCCGGTTCGCATGGGCCAAGGAAAGGCGGATCAGGCGGGTGATTGAGGCGCTTGAATCAGCCGCCCCGCAAAGCGCCCGCTTTGTCGGCGGCTGCGTTCGCGACAGCCTTCTCGGCCTTGAGCCGAACGATATCGACATTGCGACGACGCTGACGCCGGATGAGGTCATTGAAGCCTTGAAAGCCGCCCGCCTCGGCTTTGCGCCGACAGGCATTGAACACGGCACCGTGACAGCGATTGCAGACCACAAAGGCGTCGAGGTGACGACGCTCCGCGCCGACATATCGACCGATGGACGGCGAGCGACCGTAAAATTCACGCGCGACTGGGAAGTTGACGCCGGGCGGCGGGACTTCACGGTGAACGCTCTTTATTTGACGCCGGCCTTGGAGATCTTTGATTCTGTCGGCGGCCTGCACGATCTCAGCGCGCGGCGCATTCGATTTATCGGCGAGCCGGCCGACCGCATCCGTGAGGATTATCTTCGCATCCTTCGGTTTTTCCGTTTTTCGGCGCGCTTCGCCGAGAGCTTTGACGGTGCCGGAATTGCAGCCTGCGCCGCGCACAAGGACGGGATGAAGAGGTTGTCCGCCGAACGCATCGGCGACGAGGTGATGAAGCTCCTGTCGCTGCCCTCTCCGCAAGCGGCGGTTTCGGCAATGGCTGCGACCGGGGTTCTCGGCGAAATCTGGGGCGCGTCGCCGCAGATTGAGAAGCTCGCGCGGATGAAGTCGATTGCGCCGCACGCGCCGGCCGCGCTCGGTCTCGCCGCGCTATACGGCGCAGCCGGCGAAGGACTCGACGAGCGGCTCCGCCTGTCGAACGCGCATTCGCACCGCCGCCGCGCCGCCGTCGCAAATGCCGCGCTTATCGAACGCGAATGGAGCGAAAGCGCCGCGCGCGCCGCGCTTTACTTTATGGGGGTCGACGCCTGGCGTGACGCCTGCCTGATCGCCGAGGCGGCATTCCTCGCAGGCGACGGCGACCCCGCCGCGCGCGACGCGGCATTTGAGGCGCTTGCGGCGCTGCCCGACCGTTGGCCGCCGCCGGAACGTCCGTTCTCGGGCAAGGACGCACTCGCTCTAGGGCTGAAACAGGGTCCGCCCGTTGCGACCGCCATCAAGGCGGCGGAGAAAAGGTGGGTCGAGGAAGGCTTCCCGCCGCAACCGCGCGCGATGGAAATCTTGGCGGAAGAGGCGTCGCGGCTTATTTCGAGAGACTGATCCTGCGCAGGCTCATCGCAATTGACGAGAATGCGTCAATGAGGTCGTTTGCGCTCGCTGCGTCGAAGTAATGCGACGGGGTCGTCGCACATCCCTGCAGGATGTCCTTTATTTCAATGTCGGTGACGTCAAACGCGATCGTGTAGACGATTATGTTCTGTTTCTTGATATTGACGCAAAGTTCTTTCGTCAGATCATTGGCAAGCTGCTGATCGGCGCTCTCATGCGTCGGGTAGTTCGGGGCGCGCGTGTTCTCTCCGTCCGTCATCAGGATCAGCGCTTTCGCGCCGCGTTCGCTCGCCAGCGTTTCAAAGGTGACGCCCTCCGCAAAAGGCTCCGTCGGCGTCAGCAGGCGCCAGGCCCAGACCAGCCCCGCAGGAATATAGGTATACCCGCTCGCATTGAGGTTATTGATCATCGCGTCAAGCGCGCCTTGATCTGTCGACAATGGCATCAGCTTGCCCGGGCAGGTGACGTTGACGACGCCGGGCGCCTTTTCCGCGGCGAAGCCGGAATCAACCGTATTGTTGGGATAATTCCGCGAACCGACGCACCCGGCCCATGCGCCGCCGGGATTGCTCAGCCAGGCGGCCGATGCGTAGTCCGTTCCGACATTCACATATTGGGCGAACGGAACAACGCCGATCTTGATGTCGGCGTTCTCGGTTTCAAAGAGCGTTTTTACAAGGTCGCGCGCCGCGGTGCGCATTGTGCCGATCTTGCCGTTCTGGTTCATCGACCCTGTCGTGTCGAGCGCCATCGCGATTTCGAGAAGCGGGATCTTGCCGAGCTTGGCCTCAGACCGTGTGCCGATATCGAATTTGTTCTGCTTGAACAGGTCCATGATCAGCGCATCGATAGAGCCGTCGACGTCGAGGGCGAAGGTGTCGGCCGCGGCGTCAAACGTGACCGCGAAACCGGCTATCGTGAGTGCAGACTTGTTCTTGACGCCGTTGTCGAAGACTTTTCGGGCGACGGCGGTCAACTCGTCCATGCCGGCATTCGGGCGTCCGGATTTGTAGCGCACGGCGGCGAGAAGCGCCGCGTCCGATGCTTCGTGAACCTCGGTTCGGATCAGCGTTGAGCGCTGCAGGTCGATGGCGACGCCGGCGGCGGCCACGATCACGAGAATGAACAACCCGAACATGATGGCGATATTGCCGCGCCGGTCGTCGACGAAGAGCCCCAGCCGGCTATTGATCGAGCCCATTCCCGCCTCACGCGAATCTTCTTGGCGCCATGAACAAGTGCGGCGCGAGCGCTAAAAATAACGCGGCGGCCTAAAGGGATCGCTAAGAATCCCGGCGGCCTGAAAAAAACGCTCCCCGAAGGGAGCGTTTCCGTGTGCCGAAATGAGACGGATCAGGCCGCTTTTTCCTCCGCGGGATCGCGCAGCACATATCCGCGGCCCCAGACGGTTTCAATGTAATGATCGCCCTCGGTCGCGGCTGCGAGTTTCTTCCGGAGTTTGCAGATGAAGACGTCGATGATCTTCAATTCCGGCTCATCCATGCCGCCGTATAGATGGTTGAGGAACATTTCCTTGGTGAGGGTCGTTCCCTTGCGGAGCGAGAGAAGCTCCAGCATCTGATATTCCTTGCCGGTGAGGTGAACGCGTTGGCCGGCGACATCGACTGTCTTGGCGTCGAGATTGACCGTGAGATTGCCTGTCGTGATCACCGACTGGGAATGTCCCTTTGACCGGCGGACAATTGCGTGGATGCGCGCAACAAGTTCATCCTTGTGGAAAGGCTTTGTCATGTAGTCATCGGCGCCGAATCCGAGGCCGCGGACCTTTGTCTCGATATCGCCTTGCCCCGTAAGGATGAGGATCGGCGTATTGACCTTGGCGACGCGCAGCGACTTCAGGACGTCGAAGCCCGTCATGTCAGGCAGGTTCAGATCGAGAAGAATGATGTCATAGTCATAGACTTTGCCGAGATCGACGCCCTCTTCGCCGAGATCGGTCGTGTAAACGTTGAAGCCGTCCGACTTCAGCATCAGTTCGATGCTCTGGGCCGTCGCCCCGTCGTCCTCAATCAGCAGAACCCGCATTGCCCGCTCTCCTTCTTCGTCGCGACGTCGCCCCTGACGGCGCGCGCATTTTTCGAATTGCCTTAACCAGATCTAGGTTGATTTGCTTTCATAAAGGTTAACGCCGTCGAACAAATGCGCGCAGCTTTCGCCTCGGCGTTAAGCGGCGGACAAGGTTCGTTACTCGCCGAAGGCGCAAAACCCTTTGTAGAGCGAGTTCTGTTAAGTCCCTCGGATTTGGCGACGCTTAGGTTGATTCACGAGTTTACGCGAGCTTAAAGGACGCCGCGTTAAGGTCCGGCCGAGAGATCGCGCAGACGGCCGTCGGGCCGTCCGAGACGGGAAGACCAAGGCCCATGACCGCCCGCCAGGCCTTTGACAGCAACGCCGTTCGCGAAACGCTGCGGCGTTTCCCGCCGGTCTCGTTCCACGGCGGCGTAGACAGCGTCACCGATCTGGCGGTCATCGTCGATGATCGAGCCAGCTTTCTTGAAGTGGGGGCTCGTGTCGAAATCGAAACCACATCTGGCGATCTGACGGCGGAGGTTGTGGGACTGCGCCAGGGCCAGGCGATTTGTCTTCCTTTCGGATCTGTCGGCGGCGTCAAGCGCGGCGCGCGCGTGTCGTTCAAATCAGGGGCGCCGACAATCCGCCCGTCGAACGGCTGGCTTGGCCGCGTCATCGACGGCTTCGGTCGTCCAGTGGACGGCAAGGGGCCGGTCCCGCCCGGCGCCGTCTCGCGCAATCTGCGCGCGTCGCCGCCGCCGGCGGCCTTACGTGAAAGGTTGGGCGCCCCCGTCGATTTCGGCGTCAAGGCGCTTGATGCGTTCTGCCCCGCGCGCAAAGGGCAAAGGCTCGGCGTCTTCTCCGGTTCCGGCGTCGGCAAGTCGGCCCTGCTCGCCATGATCGCCCGAAACACCGATTGCGATGTCGCCGTCATTGCGCTCATCGGCGAGCGCGGGCGGGAAGTTCGTGAGTTCATCGAGGATTATCTCGGCGAAGAGGGGCTCGCTCGCTCGGTCGTCATCGTCTCGACTTCCGATGAACCGGCAATGATGCGTCGTGAGGCCGCCTACCTTGCGCTGACAGTCAGCGAATATTTCCGAGATCAGGGCGGCCACGTTCTCTGCCTGATGGATTCGCTCACCCGAGTGGCGGCTGCGCAGCGGGAAATCGGTCTTGCCGCCGGCGAGCCGCCGACCGCAAAAGGGTATACGCCGTCGGTCTTTTCACTCCTGCCGCGGCTGCTGGAGCGGGCCGGGTCCGGCTCGGCCGGAGCCGGCGCCGTCACCGGCGTCTTCACCGTGCTAGTTGAGGGCGACGATCATGAGGAGCCGATCGCCGACGCTGCGCGGGCGACCCTCGACGGTCATATCGTCCTTGATCGCCGGATTGCGGAGCGTGGGCGATTCCCCGCCGTGAATATCCTGAAGAGCGTATCCCGCTCGATGAGCGTTGATGGGGACGCAAGTCTCGCCGACGCCGCCCGCCGGGCGCGAGCGCTGGAGGCGACTTTCGACGACATGAAGGAAATGGTGCGGATCGGCGCCTATCGCCCCGGCGCCAATGACGAAGTGGACAGTTCAATCAGATTCCATTCGAAACTCGAAGCGTTTCTGGCGCAGGCGCTTTCGGAAACCGTCCCCGCCGCCGAAACCCGAACCCTGCTGTTTGGGGCGTTGAGCGAGGAAGACGCCGCATGAAGGCGAATGATCGTGAAGCGGCGGCGCTGGCGAAGCTTCTCAAGGTTTCCCGCAGCCGGGCGGAGGAGGCGGGCCGCCGGGCGGCTGAACTTGAATACGCGCGCGAAAAGACGGCGGAGTCGTTAAGGCTGTTGGCTGACGCGATCTCCAGCGAGGAAGCGGCGGCGCAGGCGGCGGAAATCGTCGGGTTCGTGCACCTTGCCGGATTTCTGGCGGGGGCGTCGGCAAAACGGGACGCGCTTCGATTGACATTGCAGAAAATCGACGCGGAGCTCGCGGCGGCGCGCAGCGACCTCGAAGCGACCTATGCAGAAACGAGAAAGTTTGAGCATGTCGTCGAGATCGCCCGGACTGCTGCGGACAAGCGTCTGCGCCGTCGCAATGAGGCCGCCGTCAACGCCGTCGCCGTGATGCGTTTCGCGCGCCGCTCCAAAGGTTAACCCAAAAACAACCATTCTTTTCCAAGAGTTAAACCAGCCGCTCCGACGTTCCGTTTCGATTCCGGAACAGCCTCAAGATTTAAGGCCAGGAGCGCCACTTGTCGTTTGACGCGCGGAAAGATTCCATGTTATCCCGCTAAATGTCGGAGAGTGGCGCCAAATGGCGCCATCCTCCAGGGCCGGCTTGGCGGCGGCTTTGGGGGAGAGGGCGGAGTTCAGGCGTGAAATTGCGGTCGCCGGAGACCTCTTTTCTGGGGTCTCACATCAACAAGATTGACGCGAAAGGCCGGGTCGCCGCCCCCGCCGATTTTCGCCGCGCCCTCGACGCCGACCCGATCCGCGGATTCTACTGTCTGCCGTCCTTGCGCGGCCCACACCTCGAATGCGGCGGCGGGGATCTCATCACCTATTTCAAGCAAATGATCCGCGAGCTTGGGCCTTTTGAGGAAGATCGCGAGGAACTTGAAGCGCATCTCCTCGGGCAGGTGCGGTCGATTGCTTTCGACACCGAAGGCCGCGTGGTCATTCCGGAGCCGCTGCGCCTTCACGCCTCGTTGTCTGATCGGGTTCTGTTTCAGGGACGCGGCGAGACATTCTGGATCATGGCTGCGGAAGGGTATGAAGAGCGCCTTGCTGCGAGCCGGGAGCGCGCGCGGTCTGCGTTGCAGCGCCTTCGCAATCCGCGATCAGGGGGCGAAGAATGACGTTCGCCGCCCATGCGCCGGTGCTTCTCAATGAGGCGGTGGACGCCCTTTCGCCGATCGACCATGGCGTCTACGTCGATGCGACCTTCGGCGGCGGCGGCTATGCGCGCGCAGTGTTGGCGCGCGCAAATTGCGCCGTTTACGGATTTGACCGCGACCCCGCCGCTATTGCGCGCGCTCGCGACTGGTCGCAGGCCTACGCCGGCCGGCTCGCACTTATCAACCGCCCGTTTGCGGAGATTGAAGAAGGCCTTTCGGAGATGAGCGTCGAGGCTGTCGACGGCGTCGTGTTCGATCTCGGCGTCTCATCGATGCAGCTCGACGAGCCGGAGCGCGGTTTTTCGTTCATGCGCGACGGCCCGCTGTCCATGCGCATGGACGGCGGAAAACCGGACGCCGCCGATGTCGTCAACAGGGCGGAAGCGACGGACCTTGCGGCGATATTCAAGGTGTATGGCGAGGAAAAGCGCGCCGGCCGAATCGCGCGCGCCATTGTCGAGGAGCGAAAGACGGCGCCGATTGAGACGACCGGCCGGCTTGCCGCAATTGTTAAGCGCGCATCGCCGCCGATGCGCGAAGAGAAAATTCATCCGGCCACCCGGATTTTTCAGGCGCTCCGAATCTTCGTCAACGACGAACTCGGCCAACTCGCAAGGGCGCTGTTCGCCGCCGAACGGCTGCTCCGTCCCGCCGGAAGGCTGGTTGTCGTCACATTTCATTCTCTTGAAGACCGCATTGTTAAGCGCTTTCTCGTCGACAGGGCCGGGACGGGCGCCAAACCGTCGCGTCATGCGCCCGCGCCGCAGAGAGGCGAAGCGACCTTCAGGCTTCTCAACGAAAAGCCGCTGACGCCGTCCGACGCTGAAGTGAAGGAAAATCCGCGGGCGCGGTCTGCGAAGCTCCGCGCTGCGATCAGAACCGATGCCCCGCCGTCAACCGGCGATTTTCGCGCCTTCGTCCCGCCGCTCACGCTTTCAAAACAACTTTCACCAGGGAGTTAGGATCATGCTGCGCCTTACCTTGCTGCTCCTGTGTCTTATTCTCGCCGGCGCCGCTGCCGGCAGATACAAGGCCGAAGCGGCCGTGCGGGAAACGCGCGGCGAACTGCGGCGTCTCGACTCGGCGAAAGCGTCCGAACTCTTGAAGATTCAGGTCTTGCGGGCCGAGGTCGCTTATCTTGAAAGCCCTGAGCGCCTGTCGATGATTGCAGAAGAAATGACCGACCTCGAACCGCTGTCCGGCGCGCAGCTGCTGACCGCGCGGGACTTTCAGGTGGCGTTTGGCGCCGCCGCCGGCGCGACCGCCGGTTCGGGCGGCGCTGACAAGCCGGTCGCGATCGCCCAGGCCGACTCGTCTGCATTGCGCTGAGAGCGTCGATGCCGAAGCGAGGAGCAAAAAGAAAGGCTCGATGCACGGTCATAGAGGACTGCGCCTCGAGCGACCGCCTCTCGCCGGAACGCATCGCCGCGACGAGCCGCCGGTCGCGTACGCTCGCTGTTGCGCGTCGGCGCATCATGATGTGCGCGGTGGCGTTCCTGTTCGCGTTTTCGCTTCTCGCTGTTCGCCTTAGCGTCGTCTCCTTCGGATCGCTTGAAGACGGGCGGCGGCTGGCGTCCGTCAGCGATGACCCGGATCGCCGGGAGATCGTCGACAGAAACGGGGTGCTGCTCGCAGTCAATCTCCCGATGCGATCGATTGAGATTGCGGGCCGCGAAGTCTGGGACGCGCATGAAACGGCGGCGGCTGTCGCCGGCGTGTTTCCGAACATCGACGCAGCCGCGCTTGAAGAAAAGCTCAGCGCCGGCCGCTATGTGGAGATTCAGGAGAAACTGACGCCGGCGCAAGAAGAGGCGTTATACGCACTCGGTTTGCCGGGCGTTCGCTTCAAGCCGCGCGCA
This sequence comes from uncultured Alphaproteobacteria bacterium, assembly GCA_938003575.1. Classification (GTDB taxonomy): domain Bacteria; phylum Pseudomonadota; class Alphaproteobacteria; order Caulobacterales; family Parvularculaceae; genus Amphiplicatus. The sequence continues at coordinate 3,446 of CALKYG010000393.1, read as the reverse complement.
AGGCGCTTATATCCGCAGGGAAAATCCGCGTCGCACGTCATCGGCCACACTGAGCTCGGCAAGGGCGGCGTCATGGGGCTCGAGCGTGTCCTGAATGAGTGGCGCCGCATGGACCCTCTCACGGCGTCAATCGACATACGAGCGCAACAGATCCTCGAACAGGAACTTGCGGCCGCCCTCGAAAAATTTCATGCGAAGGCCGCTTTCGGCGGCGTCATGGACGTCCGGACCGGCGAGATCATTGCGCTCGCCAGCCTGCCTGATTTCGACCCTAATGCGCCTGGCGCCTCGCCGGCGGATTTCCGCCGCAATCGCGCCGTTTACGACCGCTATGAGCTTGGATCCGCCTTCAAGCTTTTTACGGCCGCGGCGAGTCTTGAGACCGGCGCGGCGACGGAAGACTCCACTTATGACGCCCGCGGCGCCTATAAAGTCGCTGACAAGGTCATCCGCGATTTTCACGGAGAGAACCGGGTGCTGACCTTGTCCGAAGTCATCCAGTATTCGTCCAATATCGGCGCTGCGCGCATGGCGGCGGCGCTTGGGCCTGAAAGGCAGAGGGCCGCGCTGAAGCGGTTTGGACTGCTCGACCCCCTGCCGATCGAACTTGCCGAGCGGCGCGCGCCGGAGCTGCCATGGCAATGGGGACCGGTGGAAGCGGCGACGATTTCATATGGGCACGGAATTTCCGTCACGCAGCTGCACCTGCTTGCCGCCGTCGCGAGCGTCGTCAACGGCGGCGTCTACCACGCGCCGACCTTTCTCAAATCCGGGGCCTCCGCCGGCGACCAGATCCTCTCTGAGGAAACGAGCGCCGCCATGCGTCGCATCATGCGCCGGGTGATCAGCGACGGGACGGCGAGCCTCGCCGAGGCCCCTGGCTATTATATCATCGGCAAAACAGCGACGGCGGACAAACCGGCCCGCGGCGGATATGACCGCAATGCGCGCATTTCCACTTTCGTCGGGGCCTTTCCGGGATATGCGCCCCGTTATGCGGTCGTGGTGACGCTCGATGAGCCGCAGGCGATTGAAGGCACCTGGGGATATGCGACCGCCGGGTGGAACGCCGCGCCGACATTCGCCGCGATAACCAGGCGGCTCGCTCCGATCTTTAGCGTGTTGCCTGTTGAAGAGGATGTTGCTCTCGCGGCGTTTGAATCAGGGCGCCTTCCGCGCGGACAGAGCGCGTCGCTCGCTTCCGCGCAGGCGGGAGGCGCGCCGTGAAGCTTTCGGCGCTCGCCGGAGCGCCCTGCAACCCGGATCCCGACATCGTCGGCCTGACGCCGGACAGCCGCGCCGTCAGGCCGGGGTTTCTCTTCGCCGCTCTGCCGGGACTTGCGGCGGACGGCGCCGCCTTCATTCCGCAGGCGGAGAAAAACGGCGCCGCCGCCATTCTCGCGCGTCCGGGCGCAGCAGCGACGGCGCCCCTTGTGACAGACGCGGAGCCGCGCCGGCGCCTCGCCGAAATGGCTGCCCGGTTCTATCCGCGCCAGCCTTCCTTCATCGCAGGCGTCACGGGTACGAACGGCAAGACGTCGACGGCGGTGTTTTCCGCCGCCCTTTGGTCGATGCTCGGCGACGAATCCGGCAGTCTCGGAACGCTGGGCGCGCAATCCTCGCTTTACAGGCGCAAACTCCAGCACACGACGCCGGAGCCCGTAACGCTTCACGAGACCCTCGACGCGATGGCGCAAGCCGGGGTGACGCATCTCGCCATGGAAGTCTCCAGCCATGCTCTCGAACAGCATCGCGCCGACGCCGTCCGGTTCACCGCAGCGGCGTTCACAAACATTACGCAGGATCACCTTGATTTCCATTCGGATTTCGCCGGGTATTTCCGGGCCAAGAAGCGGCTTTTCCTCGAACTGCTTCCGAAAAGCGGCGCAGCAGTCGTCAATCTCGACGGTCAGGGCGCCGACGAAATCGCCGGGGCCGTTACGGCCCGCGGCATTCGCGTCATCTCGACCGGCGTGCGCGGCGAGACACTGAAACTCACGCGGATAGACCCGCAACCTGGCGGCCTCGACATCAAAGTTTCCGCCGACGGTACGTCGTTCACCTTGCGATTGCCGCTGATCGGCGCCTTCCAGGCGGCCAATGCGCTCGTCGCGTCAGCAATCGTCATGGCGTCCGGCCGCAGCGCCCGTGAAACGCTTCCCCTGGTCGAGACTCTTGCAGGCGTTCCAGGCCGGATGCAGCATGCCGCAGATATCAATGGGGCGGGCGTTTATGTCGATTACGCCCACACGCCGGATGCTATTGCGACGGCGCTGGCGGCGATAAGACCCCATGCGTCAGGACGGGTCATAGCGATCATCGGCGCCGGAGGAGACCGCGACAGAACGAAGCGGCCGTTGATGGGCGCTGCGGCGGCGAGCGGCGCCGATGTCGTGATCGTCGCAGACGATAATCCGCGCACGGAGGACCCGGCGGCGATTCGCCGCGAGGTTCTTTCAGGATGTCCCGGCGCGGTGGAAGTCGGCGACAGGGCTGATGCGATCGCCAAAGGCGTCGCGATGCTGAAACGCGGCGATGTCTTGCTGATAGCGGGCAAGGGCCACGAAACCGGCCAGATCGTGGGGAATGAGACGTTGCCGTTCGACGACGTGGAGGTCGCGCGGCGCGCTGTGAAAGAGGTGCGGGCATGAGTGCAGGATTATGGACGGCGTATGAAGCGGCGGCGGCGACCGGCGGCGCCTTGTGCGCGCGCGGCGGCGACCCTGATCGCTGGATTGCGGAGGAATGGTTCGCGGCCGGACTGTCGATCGACACCCGCACGATTGCGCCGGGGGAAATGTTCGTCGCGTTGAAGGACGCGCGCGACGGCCATGATTTCCTCGCGGCGGCGTTCGAGCGCGGAGCGTCGGCGGCGCTCGTCGCCCGTGCGCCGGAAAACGCTCCCGACGGAGCGCCGCTGCTCGTCGTTCAGGACACGCTGGAGGGGCTTCGGGATCTGGCGCGCGCGGCCCGCCTCAGAAATTTTGGAAAACGCGTCGCGATTACAGGCAGCGTTGGAAAGACCTCCACCAAGGAGATGCTGCGCGCCGCCTTCGCAGAGGTCGGGCGCGTGCACGCCTCTGACAAGAGTTTCAACAATCATTGGGGCGTGCCGCTGACGCTCGCGCGGATGCCGATTGACGCCGATTTCGGCGTCTTTGAGATAGGCATGAACCATGCCGGCGAAATTACGCCGCTTACCCGTCTCGTTGAACCGCACGTCGCCGTCATCACGACAATTGGAGAGGCGCATATCGAGTTTCTCGGCAGCCGTGAGAACATCGCGCGCGCCAAAGCCGAGATCTTTCTCGGAGTCGCTGAAGGCGGCGCGGTCGTTCTGCCGATCGATAACGACTTTTACGGATTGCTGCGGGACCTCGCGCAGAAGGCCGGGATCAAACGCATCGTCAGTTTCGGCGAGGACGGGAACGCCGACATCAGGCTTT
>CALKYG010000392.1 GCA_938003575.1 uncultured Alphaproteobacteria bacterium | reverse complement strand
CGGGGCGGGTTCAGCCGGCTGCGTCCTTGCGAACCGTTTGAGCGAAGACGGCAAATCGACTGTCTGCATTCTCGAGGCTGGACCTGAAGACAAGAGCGCGCTCATCCATACGCCGATGGGGTTTGCCTTCTTCCCGAAGGGCACCGTCTACAACTGGTCGTTCGAAACAGCGCCGCAACGGCATATGGACGGCAAGGTCGGCAAACAGCCGCGCGGGCGCGCGCTCGGCGGGTCCAGCTCGATCAACGCAATGATCTATATCCGGGGGTCGAAAGCCGATTATGACGGCTGGGCGAATGCGGGCGCGACCGGCTGGGCGTGGGAAGAAGTCCTGCCTTATTTCAAGAAGGCCGAAGACCAGTCGCGCGGCGCCGACGCGTTCCACGCTACGGGCGGCCCTTTGAGCGTGAGCGATCTTCGCTACAAAAATCCGCTGTCTGATGCTTTTCTGGAGGCGGCCGGCGAACTGCAATTGCCGACGAATGAAGACTTTAACGGCGCGAAACAGGAAGGCATGGGCTATTATCAGGTGACACAGCGTGACGGACGACGCTGTTCGGCCGCTGTCGCCTATTTGAATCCGGCGCGCGCACGCGCAAATCTCAACGTGAAACCCGACAGCCGCGCTGAAAAAATCCTGATCGAGGAAGGGCGCGCCGTCGGCGTCCGTTTCCGGCAGGGGAAACAGTCAAGAACGATCCGGGCCGGAAAGGAAATCATCGTGTCCGCCGGCGCCTTCCAGTCGCCGCAGATCCTGATGCTGTCGGGCATAGGTCCCGCCGCGCATCTGAAATCAATGGGGGTCGACGTCCTTCTTGATGCGCCGGAGGTCGGCAAAAATCTGCAGGACCATCTCGACTATACGGTCCTTCGACGGTCGAGATCGCCACACTCGGTCGGCATGACGCTCGCTTTTGCGCTGGGTTTTCCAAAGGCTTTCGGCGAATTCCGGAAGCTGAAAACCGGCCCGCTGACCTCGAATCTCGCGGAGGCCGGCGGCTTTCTGAAAACTGGCCCGGACGAGGTTGAACCGGACGTCCAGCTGCACTTTCTCCCAGCCCTCGTTGACAATCACGGGGAGAAAAAACACTTGGGCGGAGGCTTTTCGTGCCATGTCTGCGTCCTGCGTCCGAAGAGCAAGGGCGAGGTGCTGCTCGGCTCGACCGATCCGACGGCGCCGCCCGTCATCGACCCGAATTTCCTGTCGGACGAGGACGACCTTCGCCGCTTGATGAGGGGAGCGCGCATCGTGTTCCGAATTTTTGAAACGCCGGCAATGCGCGCGGTTTCCGGCGAATACCTCTATGAAGGCCCCGACGCCAGTGACGAGGCGCTGATCGCCGACATCAAGCTCAGGAGCGATACGATTTACCATCCGGTCGGCACGTGCCGCATGGGAAGCGACGAGCGCGCGGTTCTCGACCCCCAATTGCGCGTCCGGGGGATTAAGGGCCTTCGCGTCGTCGACGCCTCAGTGATGCCAAGTCTCGTTTCGGGCAACACCAATGCGCCGACCATCATGATCGCCGAAAAGGCGGCCGACATGATCCGCGGCGCCTGATTTCCCTAATTCGGCCTTAACCTTGCTTGGAACAGGCTGCTGTATCGCGCTGCAACACAAATTGATATGACAGCGCCGCCTGCGGGGAACATGAAGAGCCTATGTGCGGAATTATCGGTATCCTTGGGAAAACGGACGTTGCGCCGCTGATTGTCGAGGGACTTAAACGGCTCGAATATCGCGGTTACGATTCGTCCGGCGTCGCCACGGTCGATCACGGGGCGCTTGACCGCCGCCGCGCTTCCGGCAAGCTCAGCGTCCTTGCCGCTCGTCTGGAAAGGGAGCCGCTCAAAGGGGCGACGGGGATCGGCCATACCCGCTGGGCGACCCATGGCGCCGCGACCGATGATAATGCTCATCCCCATGCGACCGAGCGGCTCGCGCTCGTGCACAACGGCATCATCGAGAATTTCGCCGAGCTTCGCGAGGAACTTGAGGCGAAGGGCTTCAAGTTCTCCTCGCAGACCGATTCAGAGGTCTGCGCGCAACTCATCACTTACTACTTGCAGAGCGAAAACCTGCCGCCGCGGGATGCCGTCAAGAAGGCGCTCGACCGGATGCGCGGCGCCTTCGCCTTCGCGATCGTCTTCGCCGGCGAGGATGATCTTCTGATCGGCGCCCGCCGCGGCTCACCGCTTGCGATCGGCCGCGGCGATGGAGAAATGTTCCTTGGTTCAGACGCCTACGCCCTTGCTCCCTTCACCAATCGCATCACCTATCTTGAGGAAGGCGATTATGCGGTTCTGACGCGCAAGGGCTATGAAGTCTATTCAGAGAAAGGGGCAAGGGCGTCACGGCCGGAAACGATATCGTCCGCTTCCGACAACATGGTCGACAAAGACGGCCATCGCCATTTCATGGCGAAGGAGATCCATGAACAGCCGGAAGTCATCGCACATACGCTTTCGCGTTACATCGACGCCGCCGCCGGCGCCATTACGCTTCCAACGGGCGCCTTCGATTTCGCGCAGCTCGAACGCCTGACGATTTCAGCATGCGGCACCGCCTATTACGCCGGGCTGATTTCGAAATACTGGTTTGAGACCCTCGCCCGGCTCCCGGTTGAAATCGACGTCGCGTCGGAACTTCGCTATCGCGATGTTCCCTATTCACCGAATGGCGGCGCGCTTTTCGTTTCGCAGTCGGGCGAGACGGCCGATACCCTCGCCGCTCTCCGCAATGCGAGAGCGAACGGACAGAAGATCGCCGCCGTCGTCAATGTGCCGGAATCGTCTATTGCGCGCGAGGCTGACATCATTTTCCCAATGGCGGCGGGACCTGAAATCGGCGTCGCGTCGACCAAGGCGTTCACCTGCCAACTCGCGTCACTGGCCTCGATCGCAATCGCCGCAGGGCGCCAGCGCGGGGTAGTCAGCGAAGCGGAGGAAAAAGACCTTGTTTCGGCGCTCTTGCAGACACCGCGGCTTGTCGGCGAAGCGCTGAAAAGCGCGCCGCTGATCGAGGAAGTCGCCAAAGAGATCGCAAAGACGCGCGACACCCTTTATGTCGGCCGCGGCGTCTCCTTTCCTCTCGCCATGGAAGGCGCGCTGAAGCTGAAGGAAATTTCCTATATCCACGCTGAAGGCTACGCCGCCGGGGAGCTGAAACACGGGCCGATCGCGCTGATCGACGAAAACGTCCCTGTCATTGTGATCGCCCCGCATGACAGGCATTATGAGAAAACCATCTCAAACATGCATGAGATCATGGCGCGCGAGGGCAAGGCGATCCTCATCTCCGACGCCCGGGGCGTCAAAAACGCCGGCCCCGGCCTCTTCGCCTCGATCGAGGTTCCGGCGACGCATCCGCTGTTTTCACCAATCGTTTACGCTGCGCCCATTCAATTGCTGGCTTATTACACGGCGACGACGAAGGGCACGGATGTCGACCAACCGAGAAACCTCGCCAAGTCTGTCACCGTTGAATGAATCTTTCTCCCCATCGGCTCGCGCCTGCGCGCCCGCCGGACAAAACGGGAAAACCCGACCATGACCCGGCTTCGCGCCGCCATAGACAGGCTGGAGGAATGGTACCGCGACCAGGCTCTTCCCATTTGGGCGCGGGCGGCCGCTGATGAATCGGGCGCTTTTTACGAGCAGCTCGATTTTGACGGAAAGCCGATAACGGGATCGCCGAGACGTGTCCGCGTCCAGGCGCGGCAAATTCACACGTTCACTCGCGCCGCACTTGCCGGCTGGCTGCCCGAAGGGGAAACGATCGCAAAAAGAGGGTTTGAAAGGCTGGTTGAGAACGCCTGCGGCGGCGGCGGAACGCAGGGATGCGCGCATCTCATTAACGACGACGGAGAGATCGTCGATCCGACGCGCGACCTGTACGATCAGGCTTTCCTGCTTCTCGCCTGCGCAGCGCGCATCGACGCAGCCAGGGATCAGCAAGCAAGCAAGTTGGCGACCGCGACGCTTGGGTTCATCGACAGCGCCCTTTCTTCGCCGTATGGCGGTTACCGCGAAAACGACCGCGGTTCGACGCCGCGCCGGCAAAATCCGCATATGCACCTTTTTGAGGCGACGATGGCGCTTTATGCGGCGACGGGCGACCCGGCTCTGCTTGCACGCGCGCGCGCCGTGGAACAGTTGTTCAATGACCGGTTTCTTGATCGCAATGGCGGCGTGTTGCGCGAATTTTTTAATGAAGACTGGTCGCTCGACGCCGTCGCCGGCGATACGATTGAACCGGGACACATGGTCGAATGGGTCTTTCTGCTCGACCGGTTCGAGGAACTTTCCGGCGAGGACCGGGGCGACGAAAAGCGCCTTCTGTACCGCTCGGCGCGAGCGGCGGGCT
>CALKYG010000391.1 GCA_938003575.1 uncultured Alphaproteobacteria bacterium | reverse complement strand
CGCGACTTCATCCCTTGTAACCGCCGCCGCTTCCGGCGACGGACTGTCCGAGGGCACGAGGTCTACGGCATGGTCGCTCTCTCCAGCGACGGGCTCCGCGGCGAATTCATTTCTGCGCTTTCGGGCCCTGAATTCGTTCGCCGCCAGGTTCGCAGCCGTCTTGAACAGCAGCGCTTGAAAATTATCGACGTCATTTGATTGCGCGTACCGCCAAACGCGCAAATAGGCGCTTTGGGCGATATCCTGTGCAATCTCAATGTCGCCGAGTTTCCGGGCGAGCCACCGAACAAGCGTTCGATCATGCTGGCGGATCGCCTTGTCCACCTCACCGTCGCAAAGGCCGGACGGCCTTAGCGAATCACCGACGTCGGAAATATCCGTCACGAGCCCGTCCCTTATAGGCGGCCGTGTGCGTTAAGCGCCCGGCCGCTGGCGATTCGGCCTATCCTTTTTCCGCTGCGCCCCCGATTTTCCTTTGAGGGGTGTCGCTTCCGCGGTGTCGAATAGACGCGATATCGATGGTGAGCCCGTCGATTGACCTCCAGTGAAACTGGTCGGGATGCGTGCAAGGCATCCCGACCACTTTTTGAATGATGCCCCTGAAAACATTGACGCGCAACTGCACGCCAGCTCAGGCGTATTGCTGATCTGCAACAATCATCGGCTGACCGCGACCGCCCCTGGATCGGGACATTCCGGTCAAGGCGGCAAGCAAAAGGCGGCGCTTTGCGCCGCCTTTCAGTCAGGGTTAACCTATTGATAAATCAGCGATTTAAGCCTGTGCGGCGGCGCCGTGCGCTGCCGACGCCAGCTGCGACTCGCTGACGACCCGCTCATACGGCTCCTGATCGTTCTTGATCCGGTATTGCAGCTTTCCTGCTTGCGGCGGAAGCGCGGCCGTAATGCGGTAATCGATCCCGTGCTTGAACCACATGCCGGCTGTCGAAACGACGCGAACCTGGTCGCCGACAGAAAAGCGATGCTGTTCGACCGGGCTCGGCTCGCGCGGACGGATGATGGCGACCGGCGTCTGCGGCGGCTTGGCCGTCACCGTCTTGCGACGGCGCGCGGCGGCCGCGGCGATCATTTCGCGCCGGCGATCGGGGTCGAAACTTGCGGTCGGCGACGGTTTCGCCCGCGCGGCGGCCGCTGCGGCAGGCTTTTTCGCCGGTGCGGATTTTGCGGCCGACTTAGCCGTCTTCCGGGCCGCCGCTTTCGGCGGTCTCGGCGCCGCCTTGGCGGTCGCCTTTTTGGCCGCCGCCGTTCGCTTTGAAGCAGCGGGCTTTGATTTAGCGGTCCCGGCCACGGGTTTTTTCCCGACGGCAGACTTTTTGGCGGTCATCAAATGTCTCCTTCGCGGTCCCGCGCAGAGCGTCATGGAATGAACGCGGCGACCGATGCCCGGTTAACGGTTCGTTAACGCCGGGCCATTTCGTGCACTCTACATCGGGGGCGGGCCATTTCAAAAGAGAATGGCGTTTGCTGAGGGACTAGATGGCCTGGCTGGGGAAAATATTCAAGCCTTTGCGGCGGCGATTCTCGTGAAACGCCTTGTTTTTCCACAATTTAAGTTAGGAATGTCCAAGATGTTGGACATTCGGCCGCTCTGACTTTAATGTCCAATATCTTGGACATTGAATGTAAGGAAGGTCAGCGGTGAGTCGTGCGGAGCACTATTCCTGGGCCTCATTGTTGGGGCTGGTCGCTGTGTTCTGGTGGTTCCAGATGCGCCTGCTGGACGGCGTTCACATCGTCGACCTTCCGGCGTCGGCGCTCCTCGGCGTCTATGTCACGGTCATCGCGGCGACGACTGTCATCGAGATCGCCATCGCCGCCGTCCTCGCCGCCATGAGCGGCAAATCGACGGCAAAGGATGAAAGAGACGTCGCCATCGACCGTCAGGCCAGTCTTAATGAGCGGATATTCATGATCGCGGCGATCAACATTTTGATCTGGCAGGCGCTGATGGAAGGCGTCTTCGGCCGCCATCCATATCCACGGATTGACCTGTCGCATCTCCCAACTCTTTTCTTCTCGCTTTTCGCGGTTTTGTTCGGCGGCGAGATCGTCAAGCGCATATTGACGATCCTGCCGCACCGGCTCCAGACCTCGCATGGGTGAGGGCGGCGCCGCGGTTCCCAAAGGGCGCGTTGAAAATGCAATACGGCAGTTGCGAACCGAACGCGGCCTGACCCAGCAGGCGCTCGCTGACGCCGTCGGCGCGACCCGTCAGACGATTGTCGCGGTGGAGGCCGGAAAATACGCGCCTTCGCTTGAGCTCGCCTTTCGGATTTCGCGCGCTTTCGGCAGGCCGTTCGAGGAAGTCTGGCGATTCAGGCCGGAGTGATCTCCGCAATCAGCCGAGCAGCGGCTCATAGCGCGAGACGACGTCCTTGAGGCTTATTTCATTCAAGAAGGTGGAATAGGCGAGATACGAGATAAGGTATCGCATGTCCGTCGCCCATGGCGGCATGAACCGGGGCGGATCAATAAGACCCTCATCGCGGAGCATTTTCATCGCACCGAGATCGTTAAGGTCGATCTTGCCCACGAAAAGCAGGCGAACATAGTCGGCGTCGCCAGTCCTGACGGCGGCGCGCAGGAAATTGTGCACCTCGAGCAGGCCGCCGAGATAGATCGAGTCCTTGGTGAACGGGGCGCCGCCTGAAAGAACGCCGCCGCGAAAGACCCGCCGCGCGCTTTCAAAGGCTTCGAACGGCTCGTCCTCGCGCGCTCTCTCGCGAAAGAAGTTGAACACTTCGATGAAATCCGCGCCGTTCGACGCCATGTCGATGGCGATGACGCGGTCGGCGAGCCGCCTGAAGCGCCTCGGATCGAGCGCGCCGGAAATGAATTCGGCGAATACGGCGATCCCCTCCTGCGTTCGCGCGTTTCCGGGATAGCTCTCGGCGAGGATGGGAAAATTCGTTTGCGCCGCGCCGTTCTTGCCGGTTGCGATATGAACGAAGGCCTCATGCTGGAGGAGCTGCGTCACATCAAGGTCCGAAAACCGGGCGTCGCCGCGAAGCTTGATGTAATCGCGCCCGGCGGCCGCCTTGCCGGAGACGTTCAATGTCACGTCGACGCGCGGCGCCTCTGCGCCGAAATGCAACGGCAGCGCGCCGTCAAGCCGAAGCTTGATCTCGCGCGCGGTGAGAATTTCGGGCGGCTCCAGCTTCATGCCGCCTTCGAAATCGGCGAGCAGGACGTCGAGGCGCCTTGCGAGATCGAGCGCGGTACGCTTTCCGTCGGCGATCGGCGATGACGGCGCGCCGTAGAGCGCGACGGAATGCGAATAAAAGGATTTTGCGCCAACTGCGGACAGGAGCGACGCGGTTTCCTCCGTGACGTCGGCGAAGCGATTCAGCCAGCGATGCGCCGGCGATGCGCCGTCGATCAGTTTTCGCGCCGCGGCGACCCGGTCCCGCGACGGGACAGGATCGATCGCGGGGTATTCGGGCCGCGGCAATTCGCGGGCGCCCGAATCAAGGAAGGCGTCGGCGACGGACCTGTCCCAGGCGAGGCTTTTCAGGACCGGCAGCCGGTCCTCCGCTTCAAGAAGCAGTTGGGCGGCGCTCTTCAAGCGCGCAAGTTCCGCCGCGGAAAACGCCGCCATACTGACCCGAAAAAACCCCTCCGGCGATGAACCGGACTTCGCCTTCGAACGACCTTATCATCAAAGGCGGTAGAAACGGAGCCTTGCAGGGTGAGCCGACGCGATGAGCGCATCGTTGACGAATATCTCGCCGCGGCGGCGCGCACGGGAGACCGTAAGGCGATCGAGAAGCTGGCGCGGCGCTGGGAGCGCCCGCTCGTCCGTCACGCCTGGCGTCTCACGGGAAGCGTCGAGGATGCGCGCGACATCGCACAGGAGGCGTGGATCGACATCGCGCGCGGGCTGAAACGCCTCGACGACTGCGCGGCGTTTCCCGCCTTCGCGTTCCGCATCGTCACCCGCCGCGCCGCCGACTGGGCGCGCCGCGCAAGGCGCCGGCGGCTCGGCGTTTCGGCGTTCGCGGCGCAGCCGAGCGACAAATTTCAGCCGACGGACGCCATGGAGGCGGGCGCATCCGCACCTGCGCTCGCCGCGGCGGTAGCCGCGTTGCCGGCGGAGCAGCGAGTCGCCGTCGCGCTGTTTTATCTTGAGGATCTCAGCGTTGCGGAGATTGCCGCGGCGCTGACCGTTCCGGCGGGCACGGTGAAGACCCGCCTCATGGCCGCGCGCGAAAAACTGAAAGCCGCGTTCGGCGTCGTCAGGGAGTCCGAAAATGAGCAAGCTTGACCAGATGATTGAAGAAGCGCTCGACGCGGAAGATCGCGCAGTCTTTGCTGAATACGGCGAGAAGGGCCTGTTCGGAGAAGTCGGCGAATTGTTCTCAGGCAAGATGGCGCCGTGGAACATGATCAATATCGTCGTTCAGTTCGCGTTGTTCGCCGGCGCGCTTTACGCCGCGCGGCAATTCATCGAGATCGACGAGACGGCGGCGATGATCCGCTGGGGAACGCTCGCCCTTGCGCTTTTCCTCTCGATGGGCGTCATCAAGATCATGCAGTGGCAGCAGGTTCAGGCGAACCGGGTCATTCGTGAGGTGAAGCGGGTCGAATTGCAGCTCGCACGGACGAAGTCCGCCTGAAGCGATCGCACGGGCTTGATGCGAATGATCCGTATCATGCGGACTATCCCCGCGATCGCCGGACTTCAGGCTGCGACTCTGTTCGACCAGGCGCCGCCAAACGGGGCCGCGCGTTTCAGCCCCTTAGCTTGATCACATCCGCCGAGCGGCCGAGCGCGCGCATCACGGTCTCGACGATATGCGGGGCGTTGAGCCGCGCCTCATCGTACATTTTTGCGGGCGAGTTGTGGTCCTGATAGCGGTCGGGCAACGTCATCGTCCGCACCTTGAGGCCGGAATCGAGCAGGCCGTCTTCCGACATGAAATGCAGGACCCATGCGCCGAACCCGCCGCGCGATCCTTCTTCGATCGTCACGACGACTTCATGGTGGCGCGCCAGCTGGCGGATGAGATCGCGATCGAGCGGCTTGGCGAAGCGGGCGTCGGCGACTGTCGATGAAAGGCCGTGGGCTTCGAGCAAGTCGGCCGCCTTCATCGCTTCGGCGAGGCGCGTGCCGAGCGACAGGATCGCGACTTTCGTCCCTTCGCGGACGATTCGGCCCTTGCCGATCTCGAGAATTTTTCCGATCTGCGGCAGGTCGACGCCGACGCCTTCGCCGCGCGGATAACGATAGGCGATCGGGCCTTCGTCATAAGCGGCGGCGGTTGCAGTCATGTGCACGAGTTCGCCTTCGTCGGCGCAGGCCATAATGACCATGTTCGGCAGGCAGCCGAGATAGGCGAGGTCGAACGCGCCTGCGTGCGTGGCGCCGTCGGCGCCGACGAGTCCCGCCCGGTCCATCGGGAAACGAACGGGCAGCTTCTGCAGATCGACGTCGTGCTGAACGCTGTCATAGCCGCGCTGAAGAAAGGTCGAGTAAATCGCGCAGAAGGGCTTCATGCCGTCGGCGGCGAGGCCCGCCGCGAACGTGACCGCATGTTGTTCGGCGATGCCGACGTCGTAGCAGCGGTCGGGAAAAGCCTGCGCGAAAAGATCGAGCGAGGTGCCCGACGGCATGGCTGCCGTGATGCCGACGATTTTCGGATCTTTTTCCGCCTCGCGGATCAGGGCTTGCGCAAAAACCTTCTGATAGGCGGGAGCGTTCGACGCCGCCTTGTGCTGCTTGCCGGAAAGAACGTCGAACTTGACGACGCCGTGGCCCCTGTCAGCCGCTTCCTCGGCGGGAGCGTAACCCTTGCCCTTCTTCGTCACGACATGCACGAGAACAGGACCGTCCTCCATGTCGCGGACATTCTCAAGAATCGGCACGAGCTGGTCGAGATTGTGGCCGTCGATCGGGCCGACGTAGTAGAAGCCGAGCTCTTCGAAGAGCGTTCCTCCCGTCACCATGCCCCGGCCGAATTCCTCGGCGCGCGCGAGCTTTTCGTAAAGCGCGGGCGGCAGGCGCTTCAGGAACTGTTTCCCGATGCGGCGGACGTTCTGGTAAACCTTGCCGGAAGAGGCGCGCGCAAGATAAGCGCTCATTGCGCCAACCGGCGGGGCGATCGACATGTCGTTGTCATTCAGGATGACGATGAATTTCGTGCCGAGCGAGCCGGCGTTGTTCAGTCCCTCATAGGCCATGCCGGCGGACATCGAGCCGTCGCCGATAACGGCGATTGCGTTGTTCTTCTTGCCCTGATGGTCGCGCGCGCGGGCGAAACCAAGCGCTGCGGAAATCGACGTCGCGGCGTGCGCCGCGCCGAACGGATCATATTCGCTTTCCGAACGCTTGGTGAACCCGGAAAGGCCGCCGCCCTGCCTCAGCGTGCGGATGCGGTCGCGCCGTCCCGTGATCACCTTGTGCGGATAGCACTGGTGGCCGACATCCCAGACGAGCCTGTCGTCGGGCGTGTTGAAGACGTAATGAATGGCGACCGTCAGTTCGACGACGCCGAGGCCCGAGCCGAGGTGTCCGCCGGTCTGCGAGACCGCGTCGATGACCTCCGCGCGCAATTCATCCGCTAGCTGGCGCAACTGGCTTTTCGGGAGTTTCCGGAGGTCGGCCGGAATCTTCACCTGATCGAGCAACGGCGTTTCGACGGCCATCGGAAGTCCCCTTCATTACGCAGCAGGCCGCTGGGTTTTATCGGCTCAGCCGGTCCTTTTAGGCGTTGCGGCGCAAAAAACCACCCCTTCAGGGCTCAATTCGGGGGGAAAACAGGCCGATTGGCGGCGGGGTGAGGCGGCCCTGCAACCCTAGTCGAACTGCGCCGGTTCAACCTTCGGCTGACCGTCGGTCACGACAATTTTGTCGATCCGTTCCTGCGCCGATTTCAGCTTGGCCTCGCAATGGGCTTTGAGGGCCGCGCCGCGCTCGTAAAGAGCGATGGATTCCTCGAGGTCGACCGAGCCCTGTTCGAGCTTGCGGACGATCTCTTCAAGCTCGGCTAGCGCCTTTTCGAAAGACAGGGCGGACGTATCGTTCTGGGTTCTTGCCATGACCGGTTTCTAGGCGCGTCCGCCCGCGCGAACAACCTTGAAAAATCAGCTCTGCGCGCGCGGCGGGGCCGGCCGCCATACGAACGCGCTGACGATGGCCGGATCGTGAGACATGTGGAATGCGCGCCGTGAGTTCCAGGTGCGCTTCAGGCGGTAG
>CALKYG010000390.1 GCA_938003575.1 uncultured Alphaproteobacteria bacterium | reverse complement strand
GAGCACCCGCCTTCTAAGCGGACGGTCGCAGGTTCGAGTCCTGCCGGGGTCGCCACTATTTTTCTCAGATTGTTTCTATCCTGATTAAATGCTAATTTGGGCAAGGCTGAACGGAGACCCAGCCTTTCTGAAAAATTTCTGCACGCCCGTTGCTTTTCGGCTTGGGCGTCGCGTTGACTGACCGTCTGGGAAACCGACGGTGGCGTGCCTTACGGTTGCGTCGCATTTCAGATTCACTGTCACAATTGGGATTTGCCATGAAACAATCGCTGATGCGATTGGTCGGCGTTTGCACATTCGCCGCCATATCCGCCTTTTTTTCGCTGCCTGCGGCAGCGCAACAACCTACGGTCGAACAATCCACCGATCGTCTCGGCTCAGATTATTCCGGCGTCGTCATGTCGACCGCCGACCCGGAACAATGCCGAACGATGTGCGCGAATGATTCACGATGCAAAGCCTACACATACGTAAAACCGGGCGTTCAAGGGCCTGAAGCGCGCTGCTATCTGAAGGATCCAGCGCCTGCGCCGAGCGCAAACGATTGTTGCATTTCAGGCGTTAAGGCGCCGGTCCGCACGCTCGGCAAGCGTAAGCTTCCCTCGGCCGCCGACACTTCCGTCGCAAAGCCGTTGGACAAGTCGGCGACAGTCGCGGAAGGTTCATCCGTCGCCAAGAAATTTGATCGCGGCGTTGCAGATGTTGTCCGCGAACCCGATTTCAGTATCGCGGCGATCGTCAATAACACGGTGCCGATCGGCCTTCGCAGGAAGGCGGCGGGGAATGCGCGGTTCGGCGCTCGCAACGCGCTCGGCAACGGTTGGCCGATCACCGAGCCGGCGCCGGGCCAGCCGCTCCCGAGCGGGGTCGGCCAAACCCAGTCGCCGCTATCGGTCAAACGGGAATTTGTCTGGGACAATCCGGTGATCGGCGTTTGCTGGGAAGACGCCAGCGCCTTCGCAACGGAACGCGAATGGGTGCGCCAGGCGACGCTCGCAACATGGGAAGCGGAATCAAAAGTAAGATTTGTCGGCTGGAACGCTTGTCCGGCGAATTTCAACGGCATCCGCATTCAAATCGCGGACGCGGGCCCGCACACCAAAGGTCTCGGATCGCAACTCAACAACAAGCCGAACGGGATGGTGCTTAACTTCACCTTCGCGAGCTGGAGCCCCGATTGTCAGACAACGCGCATGTTTTGCATTCAAGTGATCGCCGTTCACGAATTCGGTCATGCGCTTGGCGCCGGGCACGAACAGAACCGAAATGACGTACCGGATCAAAGCTGCAAGGATCAGCGTCAGGGTACGGACCCGGATTATAATGTGACGCCTTACGACATCGATTCCGTGATGAATTACTGCAATCCGAACTGGAACGGCAATGGCCGTCTCAGCACATGGGATATCGAGGGCATTCGCTCGCTCTACGGCTGGAATCGGTCACGCACTTACGAAGTTGCCGGCGCCGGGCATGAAGGACAGGGCGGCGGCGCGGCGATCGCCGACATAAACGGCAATGGCGTCCCCGACCTTCTCCTATTAGCGATCGACAATCCGCCGGAAGACAATACCGCGCGTTACCGTGTCGGTTTTGATCTCAACACCGAAGGCGCGGCGGCGAGCTGGAGCGATCTGTTCGTCAGCCCCGGTATGGGATACGAGTCGCAGGGCGGCGGCGCTGCGATCGCCGATCTCAATGGAAACGGCCGTCCGGACGCAATTCTGATGGCTTACGACAACCCCGACGGACAGAATAATTTTCGCTATCGCATTGCGTGGGACCTGATGGCGAACGGCGCGCCCTCCGGCTGGAGCGATCTGAAGGTGGTTGACGGCGCAGGATATGAAGGCGACGGCGCCGGCGCCGATCTCGCCGACATCAACAATAACGGCCGTCCTGACCTGATCGTGTTAGCCTATGACGATCCGGATCAGCAAAACAATTTTCGGTACAAAGTCGGCTTCGATCTCAACGCGAATGGCGACGCGGCCGCGTGGTCGGGCGTCGCCCAATTCGACGGATTGGGTCATCTTGGCGAAGGGGCGGGACTTGTCGTCGCAGACGTCAATGGCGATTGCGCGCCGGAAATTGTCGCTATGGCCTATGATGCGCCCGACGGCGCCAACAATTTTCGATATCGCGATATCGGGCCTCTAAAAAATGACGGCGCGTTGGCCGGGCCCAGCGGATCCGTCCTTACCGCCTGCGGCGGGGCGGCGGCGTTTCACGACAGCACCCGCATGTTGCCCGGCGTAGGCCATCTCGGTCAGGGCGCGGGCCTCGCCAGCGCCGATATTGACCGCGACGGATGGCTTGATCTCGTTCTGATGGCATACGATGCGCCGGACGGAAACAACAATTTCCGCTATCTCGTCTTCTTTGACGTGATGGCGCCGTGATCGAATGACTAGGCTGCAGCGATCTCAACGATCGCTGCAGCCGTTCTCACAATTCAGGCAATTCCGTTTCGTCCACGTCAGTTGTCGGCGCCGAGAGTTCAAGCGTCACTTTGACGGAGCGTTTTCCGGGCGACAGCGTCACCGTTTGCGAAACGTAGCCGGCCTTTGCGATTTTCGCCTC
>CALKYG010000389.1 GCA_938003575.1 uncultured Alphaproteobacteria bacterium | reverse complement strand
GTAACGCGGCATAGCGTGGTCTCCGTCAACATCGGCAGGATTTTGGTCGGCAGGTAGAACGACACCGCCGAGATGAAGAGGCCGGCCAGCAGAACGGCGATCCATTGCGCCGGATTGCTACGAATGTCCTGCCCGTCCGAACCGCGCGCCAGCACGAACATCGAAATCGACACCAGCAGCGCAATGATGAACCCGCCCATGATGATTGCGGCCGCCTGCTGCACCGGCT
Source organism: uncultured Alphaproteobacteria bacterium (assembly GCA_938003575.1). Lineage (GTDB taxonomy): Bacteria > Pseudomonadota > Alphaproteobacteria > Caulobacterales > Parvularculaceae > Amphiplicatus. The sequence goes on along the minus strand of CALKYG010000389.1, from coordinate 8,787 downwards.
CGGTGGCGATCACGCCGGCCCAGGTTTCGGCGACCACAACGATGAAAGCGACGATAAACAGCAGGATACGAACGCCAAACACGATTTTTCCCTCCCTTAGTGAGCGGGAGGATGGTATTCGATTGAGGTCCGTAGATAAAGGACCCGTTGGTAGCGTAAATAGCCGCTTTTGGGCCTTTAGAATTCAGCTGAACGCAGTACGGCCGGCGTCGTGTTTGCAGCAGGACAATTGGCCGGCTGGCGCAGGAGTTCCTCGCGCATGTTGTTCAGCGCCGAGGCAATACGCATGGCGTCATCGGCGTGATAGGATTTGTAGAGTTTGATCATTTTGGTGCCGTACAGAAACGTGAGCCCATGAATATGCTGTTTTCTGTCGCTCACAGCTTCGCTACGAAATGAATTAATGGCCGTGAGGTCGTAACGCTGAATTCCGATGTGGAGCGCGTCGCGCGTCATTTTCATGCGCATGCCGGGGTCATAGATCAGGGCGATCGGGTATGCGCCGATTATCAATAGACCACCGACAACCGGCATGCTGTCAAATGGGCCGAACACGGCAACGAGGAAAATGACGAGAGCCCGCCAGATCGCCGTAAGGAATCGGCGCGGGAAGGTGGTGTAAAGCGCAAGACGGACGACGCCATCGCCCCAGCGGTAGCGCAGTCCGGTAATCTTGCGGCTTGGTTTGACGCGGATGCCGATCATGGGGCGCTTCCCTGATAATTCGGATCGGGATCGAATTTGCCTTCAAGCAGAGGATCGGAATCGTAAGTCAGGCGCTGCATCACAATCGGGTCGGTTCCGGGCCACAGCACGAGCTGCCGCCCGGATTGCCGCGAAAAGAAACGCCCGAGCTCTTCTGGTGTCATCAGCTCGACAATCTGTTTGGACAGGCTTCGCCCGCTAAATCCGCTGGAGGCCTGTTGCATGGAAATCTCGCCCTGGCTGATCACATCCAGCGTTGTTTTGCCAAGCCGATTAGAGAGATATTCCAGCGTGGTGAGGTCGTTCACGCCAAACCACTGCGTGAGACCCGCATTGCCAAGAAACGTCTCCCAGCTTTCCTTGTAATCGCGCTTGAGCTGGGTGAGGTCTTGCAGGATCGGCCACAGTCGCACGCCGTATCCGGCGATCAGGCCGGCGGCGCGCTCGATGGTGTGCATCGGACCGAGCGCATGGAATTCATCCATGATGATGAGAACCGGATGCTTTGGCCGCGTCCGATTGCGCTCCATCGCCTCTATGCTGAGCGCAATCATCAGGCGCAGCCAGCGGCTATGCGTGCCCATGCGCCCCGCCGGCAGGCTCAGATAGATTGTCGCAGGTTTGTCCTTGAGGCTGGCGAGCGTAAAATCAGACGCCCCCAGCACTTCGCGCATCGCGGGAGAATCCAGAAAATCCGTCTGCACGATGGCGGTTGAGAGAATGCTGGAGCGTTCGCGCTCTGACATCGCCACCAGCGTATTGGCGGCGCGCGCTACAACGCCGCTGGCCGCTTCTGATACCGCCATTTCAGCAAGCACATTGGCCAGAGCCTCCGCATCACCGGTCAGATGCTCGCGCACGCGCAGCAGCGTTCGATTTTCTTTGTCTTCCGACGCGCAGACATGAAGAATAAGGCCGGTAAGCAGCATCTTGGCCGCATCCGTCCAATAGCTCTCCGAATGCGACGGGATAATCAGCGCATCAGCGATCATCGCCGCATCGTCCCGCCCGTAGGTGCCTTCAGGATCAATGATCGTCAGCGGATTAAACGAGGCGCGGTAATGTTCCGCCGAACCGCGTGCTGCACGGAACGGGTCGAGCACATAGACCCGCTGTCCCATGCCTTTTGTGTGCTGTGAGCCGCCACCCCGCCGTGCGGCAGTGATGGTCGCTAGATCGCCTTTGGGATCGATGACGATGACAGAGCCGGGATAGAGGCACATATTGGGCACGATCACGGATCGCCCCTTGCCCGCGCGCGAACCGGCCACGGTCATTAGGTGGCGGTCATCCTGAATGCCAAGCGCGGAGTCCTTGATGCGCCCAACAAGCACCGATCCCTCCGTATACCGCCATTTTTCGTGAGCGGTAAGGCGCGCCGGATCGCACCAGCTCGCTTCAGGAAAGCCGCCGGACGCCCCTCCGGTAACGCCGCGCGGGAAAGTCTCCAGCATAGGCAACCCTCGTCTTCGCAATATTGTGCGAAGTGTTATTGAGCAGCCTTAAACACTCGTAAGCGCCGGTAAGCGCCGGAGCATTTTTTCTGCTGGCGCAATGGCGTTGATGTCCTTTGGTTGCCGCCCGGTAACCATTCCAGCCTTTACGATGAGACTGGCAGGCCGCGCCCCGCGCGCAACCCCCGTGCCCGCACCAAGAAACCGTGTTGGGAGTGTCCCTGATCAGATCAGGTGCGCGCGCGGGCTTGTTCGGCCCGCCTTCACGTCCTCATCGGCTGGAATGATCCGGCCGGCGAAAAGAAAGGACGACACCATGACAACGACAACCAAAAACAGACCCGCCGCCACATTAACCGACGGCCTGCTCAAAGCCGCGATCTGGCGCAATGAGGGCGAAAGCGGCGCCTATTATTCCGTCACCTTCTCGCGCAGCTTTAAGGGTAAGGGCGGGCGTTATGCCGATACGGCGAGTTTTTCCGGCTCCGACCTTCTGCGCGTCGCAAAACTGGCGGAACGCGCCTACGACCATGCGCAGAGCCTTCGTGAACAGGCGCGGACGATGGACCAAGGCGGTGCGGCATGAGCGCATCCTTTGGTAAATCCGCACGCATCGCCGCCCTGAATGATGCGCTGCGCGCCCGCCTCGGCGTCCCGACTTTCGGGACGCCTCAGGTTCCAGGCAAATTTGTAATGACGCGCGGTATCATGGCGCTTTCGCCGGCGCATCAGATCGAGTTGTGGTTTCGTGTCCGCGACTATGCGGCCTTCACCGACGAGAACGATCCTTACGGCGAGCATGATTTCGGCTCGCTGGAGTTGGTCGCCGGCACGCGCATCTTCTGGAAGATCGACTATTTCGCCGATAATGACTGCGAATTCGGGGCCGAAAATCCCGATGATCCGGCGACGAGCTTTCGTGTCCTCACGATCATGCTGGCGCAGGAGTGGTAACCATGAGCGAATCTACAGCCATCGAAACCGTCATCCTCTGGGAAGGCCGGACGATCCGGCTTTTCTATGATCGCCTCAAATGGGGCATCATCGATCATCTCGAACTCCGGGTTGAGGGCAACGAAGCGCTGCCCATCACCGAGACAGGCTATCGCTCGCATTTTTTTGGGCCGGTGCGACCGTCGCTGACCCCGGATGAAGTGATCGCTTTCGTCCGCGCATGGCTTGATGAAGCCGCGCTCGATCCTGCGTGGCAGGAATCCCAAGCCACCCGCAAGCAACTCTCTTTGTTCTGACGGGGTCTTCCCTGCAAATTCTCCATTGCGTGGAAAATTTGCAGGGAAGCGCTTCACGTTAATATGCGGAAGCATATTAACCTTGTCGAAATATATGTCTAAGCATATATTTCTTGACAACCTGCGATATATGCGATAGCATATAGATTATGATGCAAGATACGTCTGAACATATAAAATATGCGGAAATCGCACGCGCTTTGAAAGCAGCGCGGCAGCGCAAGGGCATGAGCCAACAGGCTCTGGGCGAGCGGGTCGGGCTGCCGCAAAGCCATATCTCGAAGATCGAAAGCGGCACGGTTGATGTCAAATTATCAAGCCTGATCGAACTGGCGCGGGCGCTCGAAATGGAATTCGTGCTTCTACCCAGGCAGTTGCTGGGCGTGGTGGAGAGCCTTCAGCGCGGTGCGTCCGAGAGCGAACTATATACCCGCCTTGAAATCGAGACGACGGATGCACTGAAAAAACTTGGAGACACCGTATCACAGCTCCGCCGCCGGTATGAGCGCAGCGATCCTGACGGTGCTGACGAACTTAAGGCGCTTGACAGCGCAGCCCATGAATTGGCGCGCCAGTTCGTGCCTCAGCAATATGCGCAGGAAGTGCGTCACATACTCACGACACTGAATAATCCGCTCAGAGCCTTGCGTAACCTTCAAGAGTTGGAATCTGATATTGGCCACGCCGCAAACTATCGCACAAACCTGAACGAGCAATTTGCAGCGATCCGCCCGCTTCGATTAAGACTTCAGCAGATCAGGAATGCCGCCGCGCACGGCGCACATGAACGGGCTTCTCCTCAAATGCCCGCATACCGGCTGGATGAGGAGGAGGATAATGCCTGATATCGCCATTCTCAACGTCGTGCTGCATGGACGCACAATCGGCACGATCGCCCGCTTGCCGGGCGATAAAAATCTGTTTTCCTTCACGCAGGATTACAGTGATGATCTGGAACGGCCGGTCTTAAGCCTGTCATTCAAGGATGCGCATGGCGGGCTCATCACGGACGTGTCAGCCACTCAAACGCGACTGCCGCCGTTCTTCTCCAACCTTCTGCCCGAAGGACGGATGCGGGAATACCTCGCCAGCCGTGGGGACGTGAATCCGGTTCGGGAATTTTTTCTGCTCTGGTTACTCGGGCGCGACCTTCCGGGCGGAGTTGAGATTCATCCGGCGGACGGCGAGAGCTGGCCGCCGGAAGCTGCGCATGAGATTGAGGGGACATCCTCAGGAAGGGTTAAAAAAAACCTGCTACGCTTTTCTTTGGCGGGAGTGCAACTCAAATTCTCGGCGGTGAAAGAGGCGCGCGGCGGGTTGACTATTCCCGCCGAAGGGGTCGGGGGACACTGGATCGTCAAACTGCCCTCCATGAAATTTAACGACGTTCCCGAGAACGAATATGCGATGATGGAGCTTGCGCGCCGCATCGGTATCGACGTCCCGGAAACCGCCCTTGTGCCCATCAGCGCAATCGCCAACCTGCCGGACGGCATCGAGCAGGCCGGCGACACAGCATTCATTATCAAGCGGTTTGATCGGACCGAAGAGGGTCGGCGAATTCATATTGAGGATTTCGCGCAGGTCTTCGGTGTCTACCCCGAACAGAAATACAAAAAAGCCAGCTACGGCAACATTGCGACCGTGATCTGGCGGGAGACGGGAGAAGTCGGCATCATTGAATTCGTCCGCCGCCTTGTCTTCAATTCCCTGATCGGCAATGCCGACATGCATCTGAAGAACTGGTCGCTCGTCTATCCAAACGGGCGGCATGCGGTTCTTGCGCCGGCCTATGATTTTGTCTCCACAATCGCCTATATTCCGGATGATGAGCTGGCGCTCAGTTTCGCCGGCAGCAAGAAATTCGAGGACCTGTCCGTCGATGCGCTGCGGCGGTTTGCGGCCAGATCGAAATTACCTGAAAAACTCGTCCTCGATACCGGACTGGCGACTGTCGAAGCCTTTGCTTCCGTCTGGCAGGCTGTGGATGATCTGCCGCTCTCATCGAAAATCAGGGCGGCTATCGCCGATCACCTGAAACGCATCCCGCTTTGGGCGGGACGGTAATATCTTACGTCATTAACGGCGGCGCAATTACGCGCCGTTGCCGCCATTTATAGCGGCCATCGGCTATCGCCAATTCTATGGGTAGAGCGGATGATAGAGCTGCGTTGCGTGGCTTGACGAAGCCGCGCTCGATCCCGCATGGGTCGAAGCGGAAGAGAAGCGTTCACAGCTATCATTGTTCTGATCGTGACCAGCGCAGGCCCATCAGCAGATCACAGTTAATTCCAGTCGCATTTAATATTTCTAGACAACATACGTTCGTGTGGGCATTAAGCCGTAGTTAATAAAAAATACAGTATACTGAAAGAAAAAGGGAGTTGGTGCAAGCCATGCGCGGTAATACCGCGCGCTTGGCAAGGGGTAAAACCCCGTTGCATCCCCGAGAGTGCTTTGAAGCGCTCAAAGGTAAAAAACGGCGGTAAAATGAGTGGTAGTGAAAACAGGCAGCGCACCCGCATCGTGCAATTTCGGGTGAGTGATGCGGAGTATGAGGCGCTTTCCATGGCTGCGGAAAATGCCGATCTGCCGGTTGGCTCCTATGCGCGCAAAGTGCTTTTGGCGGCTCGACCGTCGCGGGTTAAGAGAATGCCTTCCTATGATACGATTACCTTGACCCGTCTCCTCGGGGAGTTTGGCAAAGTCGGATCGAACCTCAATCAGATTGCACGCCTTCATAATGCAGGCCGCCCTGACTTTATCCGCAAAGGCGAGCTTGAGGAAACGTTGCGCAGCCTAGAGAGCGCAAGAACAGCCCTAATGAACGCCCTTAGGCCGCCAAATCCCCAAGGCGGGCCTTCATGATTATCAAGGGTAGGGCGCGCACCCACCCGGAAGATTTAGCGGCGCATCTTTTACGCACCGATGAGAACGAGTGCGTCGATGTAATGGAGATACGCGGCGTCGTGGGAAGTAGCCTGCATGACGCCATTTGTGAAATGGACGCCTTGAAAGCGGCCACACAAGCCCGGAAGGGGCTTTACCATGCCATGATTAACATCCGCGCCGATGAGCGTTTAGGCGAGACGCAGTGGATTCAGGCAGTTGATGCCTTGGAGGCGCGCCTTGGCTTTGAAGGACAGCCGCGGGCGTTAGTGCGGCATGTGAAGGAAGGTCGCGAGCATTGGCATATTGTCTGGTCGCGCATAGACCTTGAGAAACGCCTCGCTATCCCGATCGCCCACAACTACCGCAAGCATGAAGAAGTCGCGCGCGAGCTGGAGCGCATATTCTCCCATATCCGTGTCCAGGGCGCGCATGTCGAAAGGCAGGACGAGGATCGGCCTAAACGCGCGCCCGATGCCTGGGAGATGCAACAACAAAAGCGCAATAAGATATCCATCAAAGCAGTCGAGAGCACCGTAAAAGCTGCTTGGGCGGGCTCAGATAGCCCTAGGGCCTTCCAGAGCGCGCTAGAATTCAAGGGCCTCATCCTAGCCAAGGGTGAGCGCCGGAATTACGCGCTCGTCGATATCGAAGGCGGTGTTCATTCGCTCTCGCGGCGCATCGGAAAAATTCGCGCTAAATCCTTAAGCGGCTATTTTGCGGTTCTTCCCAACCTCCCAAGTGTGGTCGAGGCGCGGGAGATGCAGCGCCAGCGCAAACGGGCGCGCGGCGAGGCAGAGGGCGGCGATGCGCAGCCCATAACCTTCGATCTCAAAGCGGTGGAAGGCGATCTTCTCGGAACGCGCTCATTCTTTACGCTCTACCAGCTTGAGCAGCTATTGAAGGCGAAGGGGTGCCTGAACATCCCAGAGACGATGCGCAACATTCTGGCGGATGCTCGGATGTTACGCCTGACCGATCAAAATACCGCGCGGCTTGTCGGTTTTACAACCCGCGAAGTCCGCGCGCAGGAAGAGCGCATCCTCGAACTAGCAGACCAGCTTTCAAGGGATATGAGGCACCGGGTAAGGGAAGCTGTTCAGCGCTACGTCACTGAGAAGACCGGCCTATCGCTTGAGCAGGCAGAAGCCCTACGCCACGTGTTGAGCCCAGGCGGCCTAAAAATGATTGAAGGGCGAGCGGGAACAGGCAAATCCTATCTTCTCTCCGCACTCCATGAAGCAGCATCCATGGAGGGTTATGATCTTATTGGTCTTGCCCCGACCAATGCTGTTGCAAGTGACCTCGTCAAGGCGGGTTTTGAGGGCGCGCGCACTGTCCACTCCCTTCTTTGGTGGATGGAAAACAGGCCGGATCATCTCAATGCCAAACTCCATGCGCGCTCTATGCTGGTCGTGGATGAGGCGGCCATGCTCTCCACAGAAATGACCGAGCGTCTCTTGAGCGCCGCTGGAAAGGCAGGCGCGAAAGTCATCCTCGTTGGTGATAGCAGGCAGCTCGCCTCCGTCGAGCGCGGCGGCATCTATGCGGATTTATCACAACGGCATGGTGCGGCCTCACTAACGACTATTCACCGTCAGCGCGAAGATTGGAACAAGGACGCTGCAACCGCATTTGCTACCGGGCGGTTTGAAGAGGGCTTAAAAGCCTATGACAGGAAAGGGCTCATCCGCTGGAGCAACGAGCACGAGGACGCCAAGGCTGACCTGATTAAAGCCTGGGCGCGGGATACGGCAAATGGCGATAAGGGCAAGCGCCTCGTCTTTGCCTATACGAACAAGGATGTCGATCACCTCAACAGCGCGCTCCATAAGATCGAAGTGGAGCGGGGTCGCGTCACCGATATGATTTCCGTTGAAACGACGCGCGGGCAGAGGGAATTTGGTACAGGCGATCGCATCCAATTCCGCAGCAATGATAAGCCCAGCGGCATTCTCAATGGCGGGTTAGGGACGATTACGGGTGTGGAGAGCAAGACCCTTCACATTAAAACTGACGCCGGGCATATGGTCTCCGTTGATACAGACGCGTTCAAAGCCATCGACCATGGCTATGCCGGCACCATTTATCGCGGTCAGGGCAAGACGCTTGATCAAAGCTATGTCCTGCACAGCCAACATTGGCGAGACGCTTCATCTTATGTCGCGATGACGCGCGCCCGTCAGGACACCCAGCTTTTTGTCGCCAGATCACATGCGCCAAATTTGGATGCGCTCGCGCGACAAATGCAGCGGCGACAAAACCTGGGATCGACGCTCAAATATAATGCAAATGCTATTTCCGGGGATCGTGAGAAGGAAACGGTTCGCCCACTCATGCGGGATGCAAGTAAAGCATTCAAAGAGCAAGCAGGTAAACCGCGCGCGAGCGTTTCTAAAGCGCCGGAACCAAGAGCCGATTTCAACCGGCTTTCCATGACGCTCGATCTGAAAGACGGTCTCGAGCAACTCAAACTTCAGGCAAAGCAG
>CALKYG010000388.1 GCA_938003575.1 uncultured Alphaproteobacteria bacterium | reverse complement strand
ACATTGTCTGGACGACCCCGGAAGGCGGCGGTGGGCCGAACTATCCGAACATGTAGCGTTTCGCGAGGAGATGGATTTGAATATTCGGCTTATGATCGCAGCCCTCGCGGCGCTCGCAAATGTCGCTTGTGCGACTGCCGAAGCTCCTTCAAGTGCGGCGGGCGATTACTTGTCGGGCCGGCTCGCGGCGGGCCTGAACGACATCGATGCCGCGGCAGATCATTACGCTGCGGCGGTAGTCGAGAATCCCAGCGATCTGGCTATTGTCCGCAACGCGTTCATTTTCAATCTTGCCGCCGGTCGGATCGAGGCGGCGGCGCCCTACGCAGAAATCCTGGCGGCTAGCGAGGATGATGGCGGGCTTGAGGAGTTCGTTCTTGCTGCGATCAAGATCAAAAGAGGCGATCTCGTAGGCGCCCGCGGCGACCTCAAGCGCGATTTCAGCGAATCGTTCACAAAGTCGATCGCGTTCGACACGAGCGCATGGATTGAGGCGGAGCTTGCGGGGCCCGCAGCTGGAGTTGCAGCCTTTGATCTCGGCAAGGAGGTATTCACGGGCTTCAACCCGACCTTTAAAGCCATGCTGCTTGAAGAAGAAGGCGACATTGACGCTGCTCGCGCTAATCATCAGATTTCGGTCGCTTCATTCGGCGGACCGATCGGGCGCGCGGCGTTCGGCGCATTTCTTGAACGCAACGGCACGCCAGACGAAGCGCGCGAGTATTATTCCCTTCTTGCGCAGGATGGCGGTTCCGCGCGTCGCCTCGCGGAGGCGGCGCTCAAACGGATCGACCGCGGCGCGCCGTCGATGGACTATCGTGATGTTTCCGCCGCCGAGGGCGCCGCGCTCGCCCTTTATCTGTTCGCGGGCAATGTCCTTCAGCAGTCAGCTGAGGAAATGCGTCGAGCGGCTGAGGCTGGCTTCAAGGTCCGTGACCGTCCATTTAATCTGCCGCTCGCGCTGACACAGCTTTCGCTTTATCTGGATCCGGACCTTGCTGACGCGCAAAGTCTCATTGGATCAATCCATAATATTTACGGCAATTATCCGGCCGCTCGCGACGCGCTCGCGAAGATCGCGCCTTCCGCGCCGCAATTCGAGCAGGCGCAGATCGAAATCGCCAACAGTCTCGCGGCGGAGAATCGCCCGAATGATGCGATCGCGGTCCTGAAATCCGCGGTCAGGCGGGATCGCCGCGCGAATGACGCCTTCCTAACGCTTGCAGGCATCTACGCTAATGAAGGGCGACATGAAGAAGCGATAGCAGCTGCTTCGCGCGCAATCGAAGCCCTGCCGGACCCAGCGCCGGAGGACGCGTGGCGTCATTTCATCACGCGCGCGGCGTCCCTGATCGAACTCGATCGCTTCGGGGACGCTGAAAAGGACCTAAAGCGCGCGGTCGAACTTGCACCGGAAGAACCGATAGCGCTAAATTATCTTGGTTACAGCTGGGTCGAGCGCGGCGTTAATCTTGATGAGGCGTTCAGGCTGATCGAGAAGGCGGTGGCGCTGCGGCCTCAGTCAGGCGCCATCATCGACAGTCTAGGCTGGGCGCATTACCAGCTTGGGGATTTTGAGAAGGCCCTTCCTCATCTCGAACGCGCTGCGTCACTGGAGCCCGGTGATCCGACGGTGACTGACCACCTTGGCGACGTTTACTGGCGTCTCGGACGGGAAACGGAAGCGCGATATCAGTGGAAGCGCGCACTTGAACTGGAACCATCCGATCTCGTCCGAACTTCCATCGAGGAAAAGCTGAAGTCCGGCCTATCGGATTGGAAGTCTCTTCCGGAAGAACAATGATCACCGAAATTGCGCCGGCGAAAATCAATCTTTACCTTCACATCGGCGGCATGAGGCGTGACGGCTTGCACGACCTTGCCAGCCTCTTTGTGTTCGCCGACGGCGGTGATGTCGTGACGGCGGAGAAATCGAAGGGCCTTTCGCTTGAAATCACGGGCCCTTTCGGCGGTTGGCTGTCGCGCGAACCGGTCGAGCAAAATCTTGTCATGAGGGCGGCACGTCTTCTGAGAAGCGAGACCGGCTTAACGGAGGGCGCACGCCTGACGCTCGACAAGCGCCTGCCGATTGCTTCAGGTATAGGCGGTGGTTCAGCGGACGCCGCTGCAGCGCTAAGAGCGCTTGTCCGATTGTGGCGGGCGCCGATCGCTGAGACGAAGCTTCGACGTCTCGCCTTTCTGCTTGGCGCCGACGTCCCGGCCTGTCTTGACAAATCGCCGGTCGAGGTATCCGGCGCTGGGGAGATCCTGACGGCGGGGCCGACGTTGCCGCCACTCTGGGTATGTCTCTGCAATCCGCTCGTTCCGATGCCTACGGGGCCGGTTTTTCGCGCGTTTGACACGGAATTTCCTGCGCCGCCCGCGCCAGTTGCGGTGAAGCCCACATCGGTCCTTTACGCCGGCGTCAAAGAATTCTTCGAAAATTCCCGCAACGACCTTCAGCCGATTGCCATTCGCCGTCGACCTGTGGTCCAAATGGTTCTTAACAGGCTGGCGCGTCGGCCTGGCGTCATCGCCGTGCGGATGTCCGGCAGCGGCGCCACGGTCTTCGGCCTATTTACGTCGGCGCAGGCCGCAGCGCGCGCGGCCGCCTCAATGGCGGGAGCAGGATGGTGGTCGATGAGCGCGCAGATCTTCAGCTCCGCTGAGAGAAGCGGCGGATAATGAGTGAATAGGTTGTGTCTGCGGCGTTTCTGATCTTGGCGGCGGCGGCGATCGCGGGGGCGGCGTCTCATGCGATCGCTTTGTTCGCCATAAAGCGCGCACTGTTGCCGGACATGCCGATTGAACGGTCGAGTCACATCGTGACGACGCCCCGATCCGGAGGCTTGGCTATTTTCGGCGGATTCGCCTCCGCCGCTTTCGTGTATTTTCTCTACGGGAGGTCTCAAGGCGCTGACGTTGAATTCGCGGCCGCCGCCATGCTCGGTTTCGCCGCCTTTGCTTTCGGCGCAGCGGACGATGCGCGCCCGCTCGGCGCGCGCATCAAATTTGCTGCGCAGCTCCTAATTGGCCTCGTTTTCGTTCTTGTATACGGTGCAGTCAAAGAGATACCTGCGCCCTTTTTTGGCGTTATTGATCTCGGTGTC
>CALKYG010000387.1 GCA_938003575.1 uncultured Alphaproteobacteria bacterium | reverse complement strand
CATCCGCTATGGATCGTTGCGCTTCGTCCTGCCCGATGGCCGTGAGCTGAAATTCGCCGGCGCTGAAGAGCCGTGGTCGGAAGGCGTGATCCTCGTGCGCGACCTGGCGTTCGCGCGCAGATCCGTTCTCGGCGGCGACATCGGCTTTTTCGAAAGCTACGCCGACGGCCAATGGGATTCGCCGGACGTGACAAACGTCCTCTATGTCTTCGCGCGCAACGCGGACTTCGTGCGCGACGCGTTCGCCAAGACGCCGCTGATCTCATTTTTCGAACGCATCCGCCATAACCTCATCAACAAGAACACCCGCGCGGGCTCGCGCCGGAACATCATGGCGCATTATGATCTGGGGAACGCGTTCTATGAAAAATGGCTCGACCGGACGATGACCTATTCGTCCGCGCGCTTTTCAACTGGCGCACGCGACCTTTCCGCCGCGCAGACCAACAAATACCGCACGCTGGCGCAATCGATCGGCCTCAGGCCCGACGAAAGCGTTCTTGAGATCGGATCCGGCTGGGGCGGATTTGCGGAATTCGCCGCGAAGGAAGTCGGCGCGAAAGTGACGGGCCTGACCATTTCACCGGCGCAGCTTGACTACGCGCAGCGAAGAATTCAGCGCGAGGGGCTCAACGAGAAGGTCGAGTTCAAGCTTCTCGACTATCGTGACGCGGAAGGCGCCTACGACAAGATCGCGTCCATCGAGATGTTCGAGGCGGTCGGCCGCGAGTATTGGCCGGCGTATTTCGCGAAAGTGCGCGATCTCCTGAAACCTGGCGGCGCCGCGGGCATTCAGACGATCACGATTGCGGACCGCTTTTTCGACACCTATTCGCGCTCAACCGATTTCATCAAGCGCTATGTCTTTCCGGGCGGAATGCTGCCGTCCGAGAGCGCTCTCAAAACGGAAATCGGGCGCGCGGGCCTTTCCTGGCAGAGCGCATCGGCGTTCGGGCAGGATTACGCGGCGACGCTCGCCGAATGGCGGCGGCGATTCCTCGCGGCCTGGGACGAGATTGTCGCCCTTGGGTTCGACGACAAGTTCAAGAAACTCTGGCAATTCTATCTCAGCTATTGCGAGGCCGGGTTCCGCGCGGCGACGACCGACGTCATCCAGATCCGCCTGTCCCGCGCGTGACTGCGGAGGGCTGCTAAAGATCGCTTGAGAAAATCTGGCCGCCGCCTGTCGCGGCGCGGCCCCCTTCGCAGTCGAATCGTCCGCCGCTATCGTGCATAGACGGTGACACGCCAGTTCGACCGAGGACCAAATGCGCTTTCATGAATCCGCCCTCGACGCCATCGGGAATACGCCGCTCATCAAACTGAAGCGGGCCTCCGAGGAGACCGGTTGCCATATTTTCGGCAAGGCTGAGTTTCTCAATCCGGGCCAGTCGGTGAAGGACCGCGCCGCGCTCGGCATCATCCGCGACGCGGAGGCGCGCGGCGCGCTCAAACCGGGCGGCGCCATTGTCGAAGGCACGGCCGGCAACACCGGAATCGGCATTGCGCTCGTCGGGTCGATCCTCGGCTACAAAGTGAAGATCGTGATGCCGCGCACGCAAACCCAGGAAAAAAAGGACGCGGTTCGCCTGCTCGGCGCCGAACTCGTCGAAGTCGACGCTGTTCCCTACGACAATCCGAACAACTACATCCACGTCTCACGCCGGCTCGCCGAAGACATGGCGAAGACCGAGCCGAACGGCGCGCTCTGGGCCAATCAGTTCGACAATACGGCGAACCGCGAGACTCATTACCGGACGACCGGCCCGGAGATATGGGAGCAGACGGACGGCGCCGTCGACGGTTTCACTTGCGCCGTCGGCTCGGGCGGCACGCTCGCGGGCGTCACCATGGCGCTCAAGGAGAGAAACCTGAACGTGAAATGCGTTCTTTCAGACCCTTACGGCGCAAAGCTTTTCAGCTGGGTGAAGACCGGCAAGCTCGAATCGGAGGGATCCTCGATCACGGAAGGCATCGGCCAGGGGCGCGTCACCGCCAACCTCGAAGGGCTCGTTTTCGACGACGCGTTCAGGGTCCCCGATGACGAAGCGCTCACCATTCTGTTTCGTCTGGTGCAGGAAGAGGGTCTTTGCCTCGGCGGATCTTCCGGGATCAATATCGCCGGCGCCGTCAGGCTTGCGAAAGAACTCGGTCCCGGCGCGACGATCGTCACCATTCTCTGCGACTATGGCAATCGCTACGCATCGAAAATCTACAATCCGGAGTTTCTGAGATCCAAACAGCTTCCGGTTCCGCCCTGGCTCGCATGATGAAAACCGAAGAGGAATTTCCCTACCCGCTCGCGTCCACGGAGTGGCTTGCGGTGGAAATCGGCGCGCCCGATCTCAAGATCATCGACGCGTCCTGGCGGATGCCCGGCGAACAGCCCGCGATCGTCGACCATGTGAAGCGCCGGATCGACGGCGCCGTCTTCTTTGACATTGACGCCGTCGCCGACAAGTCGACGCCGCTTCCACACATGCTGCCGCCGCCGGATGAGTTTTCCCGCGCAGTCGGCGCGCTCGGCGTTACGGAGCGCGATCGCGTCATCGTCTATGATGATGCGGGACTTTTTTCGGCCGCGCGGGTCTGGTGGACGTTTCGCGCCATGGGACACGAGCGCGTCAGCGTGCTTGACGGCGGCTTGCCGAAATGGATGCGCGAAGGACGGCCCCTTGCAAGCGGCGGCGCTGCGCCGCGCGCCGTAAGCTACAGAGCGCGGGCGCGCCCAATCGCCCGAACCAGCGACGACATTCGCAAGGCGCTGGAGGACGGGTCGACCGTCATTCTCGACGCGCGGCCGGCGCCGCGGTTTTCAGGCGAGGCGAAGGAGCCGCGTCCGGGGCTGCGAAGCGGCCACATGCCGGGCGCGAAAAGCCTGCCTTATTCGCTTCTTCTGACCGAAAACGGCGAGATGAGACCGCTGCACGAACTGGCGGCGCTGTTCCGCGGCAGAGGCGTTCATTTCGATACGCCGGTCATCGCTTCCTGCGGGTCCGGCGTCACCGCCGCCGTCATCGCGCTGGCGCTCGAACGGCTTGGTCATACGAACCATGCCGTTTATGACGGCTCGTGGGCCGAATGGGGCGACCAGTCGAACGATCCCGGGCGTTTTCCGGTTGTCGCGGGATAAGAACCTGATGAGCCGGCACGTCGACGTGACAATCACCTATTTGCGTCAGACAGCGCGCCCGGCCTTTGCGCAGCAGCCGCGCCCCGCCCGCAAACTGTCGATCATCCGCGCCGAAAAGCCGCCCGTTCATTTTTACCGATATCTTTACAACCTCGTCGGCGGCCCCTGGCACTGGACAAGCCGGAAGAAGCTCTCTGACAGCGAACTTGCCGCGATCATCGAAGATCCGTCGGTCCTGCTTTACGTCCTCTACGTCGACGGCGCGCCGGCAGGCATGGCGGAAATCGACGCATGCGAGGCCCCGATCGTTCATATCCGCTTTTTCGGGCTGGCGCCGGAGTTCATCGGCAAGGGTCTGTCGCGTTTCTTTCTCTCAAATGCGATCGAGCTCGCCTGGGCGCAGAACCCGGCGGAAGTGCGGATCGAAACCTGCACGCTCGATCATCCGGCCGCCCTCGCCCTTTACCAGAAGTTCGGTTTCACCGTATTCGATCAGCGTCAGGGGCGCGTGGAAATGCCTGACGGGGAAGCCGGCGGCGCTGCATGAAGGAAAAGACAAAACTCATCGCCGCGGGCCGGCCGCGAAAGAAGCCCTCGCACCCCGTCAATCCGCCGGTCGAGCGCGCATCGACCTATCTCTTTCCGACCTACAACGACTACATCGAGGGCGGGCGGAATATTGTTTACGGCCGTCTCGGCGGGCCGACGCACCGCGCGCTTGAAGAAACGATCACGGCGCTTGAGGGCGGCGTTGAAACGCGGCTTGCGTCTTCCGGCCTGCAGGCGGTGAATGCGGCGCTCCTCGCCTTCGTCAAGACCGGCGACAGAATTCTCGTCACCGATTCCGCTTACGATCCGACGCGAAAGTTCTGCGACCGGTTCCTGGCGCGGTTCGGCGTTGAGACTTGCTATTACGATCCGCTCGCCGGCGCGTCGATCTCGGAATTGATGTCGCCGAACACGAAAGTCGTTTTTGCGGAATCGCCCGGCTCGCTCACCTTTGAAGTGCAGGACTTGCCGGCGCTCGCAAAGGCGGCCCGCGCCGCCGGCGCGAAGTTCATCGTCGACAACACCTGGTCCGGCGGCGTTTTCCTGAAACCGCTCGCGCTCGGCGCCGATGTCGTCGTCCATGCAGGCACCAAATATTTCAGCGGTCACTCTGATTGCCTCATCGGGTCAATCACCAGCCGCGACGAGGACTCCGCAAAAGCGGTATTCCAGTCGCTGCTTCAGATCGGATCGAACGTCTCCGCCGATGACGCATATCTGACGCTGCGCGGGATGAGGACGCTCGCCGTCCGCATGAAGGCGCACGAGGAGAACGGCCTCGCGCTCGCCAAATGGCTGTCAAAGCGCCCGGAAGTGAAAGCCGTCCTTCACCCCGCGTTCAAGACCTGTCCCGGCCATTCCATCTGGAAACGCGATTTCAGCGGCGCGTCTGGCCTCTTCGGCGTTGTGCTGAATCCCGTCGATCTTTCGGCGCTGAAAGCGTTCTTCAATGCGCTGCGCCTTTTCGGTATGGGCTTTTCCTGGGGCGGCTTTGAAAGCCTGTGCATCCATGTTCACCCCGAAAAGAACCGGTCCGCCGTGGCCTGGACCGAGGCCGGCCCTGTCTTGCGCCTTCACGCCGGTCTTGAAGACCTTGACGATCTGACCGCCGATCTTGATCGTGGATTTGCGGCGATGAAGGCCGCGAAAGGGTGATTTGCATGCGATTCGCGCCGGCCGCCGCGCTTACGGCGCTCCTTCTTGCGGGCTGCCAGACTCTCGGCGGGACGAGAGGAACGACCATTACGACCGTCGCCTCGGTCCCGCCGGGCGCGCTCGTGACGGTCGAGGGCTTCGGGAATTGCGTCACGCCGTGCACCATCGAGATCGACAAGCCGCGCAACATCACGGTCGCCAAGGCGGGGTATGACGCGCAAAAGCTCGTCCTCCTGCCCGGCCGGAAAAAAGTCGAAGTCGAGCTGAAACTGTCAGCGCCGACGACCGGCGTCGATGAAGCGCAGATGCCGGAACTTTGAAATGGCGACCCCGGCAGGACTCGAACCTGCGACCGCCCGCTTAGAAGGCGGGTGCTCTATCCAGCTGAGCTACGGAGTCTGATTCCACTCTAGTGCGTCCACGGCTTGCGACGGCGAAACTGGAAATTGTCGGAATAGGCCTTGGCGACCGGCGTCTCCTTTTTCGGCTCCGCCACCGTAAACGGGATGTTCTTGGACTCGGCGTAAGCGACAGCGGACTCCTTCGTATCAAAGGTCAGCCGCACCTGCCCGGCCGTCGTATCTTCGGCGCTCGTCCATCCCATCAGAGGATCAATGCGTCGAGCCGCTTCCGCCTCGAACTCAAGAACCCATCGCCCGCTCTTCGCCTTGCCTGACTGCATCGCCGTTTTCGCCGGCTGGAAGATCTTTGCGAACATGGTGTCGGTCCCTGACTTTTTTCCGGCCGATGGTCGGAGCGGCAGGATTCGAACCTGCGGCCCTCTGCTCCCAAAGCAGATGCGC
>CALKYG010000386.1 GCA_938003575.1 uncultured Alphaproteobacteria bacterium | reverse complement strand
GCGACGAAGCAAGAACGCGGAAGCCACCCCCTCCCGGCTTCCGCGTTTTTTTGTGCCGGCAGAGTCGGTGAGACAATCATGTGCCGATAAGCCAACACATTGATCTAATTAGGCATCGTGAAAAATGCTGCGGTTCATCATGCAAAATGCTGCGCAGCAAATTCAAGCCTTCGGCCCCTTCTTGCCGCCGCCATGTTCACGGCCGGCGATTGGCTCCGCCAGCGGCCAGCGTGCTCGCGGCGCAAAGGCGAGCGCCGATTCAAGTGACGGGATAAGGCCGGCGCGAAGACGTTCGATCCCGGCCCAGGCGATCATCGCCCCGTTGTCGGTGCAATATTTTGCCGGTGGGACGACAAGCCGCCAGCCGTGACGACGGCAGAGACCGTCAAGGCTCGATCGTATCTCCGCGTTGGCGGCGACGCCGCCTGCGACGACAAGCGTTCGAGTGTCATGCGCCGCTTCGAATATTTGCATCGCCCGCTCTGTCCGGTTTTCAAGGTGCGCGGCGATCGCTCTCTGGAAGGACGCCGCCAGATCGGCGATATCAGCCTCAGTCGGCTGCGCTATTGCTTCGGCTTCAAGACGAAGGGCGGTTTTCAATCCGGAGAGTGAAAAATCGCACCCATCCCGTTGGGCCAGCGGTTTTGGAAAGTCATACCGTCCGGCGTGGCCGCGGGCTGCCGCCATTTCAATCATCGGGCCGCCGGGCTGGCCGAGGCCCAAGAGCTTTGCTGACTTGTCGAAGGCTTCTCCCGCAGCGTCGTCAATGGTGGTGCCGAGCCGGCGGTAGGATCCGATCCCGAGGATCTCGATCAGCTGAGTATGGCCGCCTGATATGAGCAGGAGCAAGAATGGGAACTCGACATGGTCAGTCAACCGGACCGACAATGCATGACCTTCGAGATGATTAATGGGCAAGAGCGGTTTGCCATGCGTGAGCGCCGCCGCCTTCGCGGTCGTGAGGCCGACCATTACGCCGCCGATGAGCCCTGGACCCGCCGTCGCCGCTATCGCATCAAGATCGGCAAAGGTATGACCCGATATTTCAAGCGCTTGAGCGATGATCGCATCGATCCTCTCGACATGGGCGCGAGCGGCTATTTCCGGCACTACGCCGCCAAAGGCGGCATGGTGTTCATATTGGGCGAGCGTCACATTGGACAGGATTTCGGGCGCAACGCCGACGCGCGCGCGGACAACGGCCGCAGCCGTGTCGTCGCAGCTTGACTCAATCCCGAGGACCAGATGGTCGCGGTATGCGTCGATCGCCAGACTTCGTCCCTTCATTTTGCGTGGCGCTACCCATGGTCAGGGCGCGACGAGAATTTCAAGCCCGAATTGCGGCGTCTTCTGATATGAAGGCGAAAATGAAAGTGATCGTCACACGCCCTCAGCCTGACGCCGACATGTTTGCGGCGGAACTTCTTCGCATCGGCGCAAATCCGATCGTCTCGCCGGTCATGGTCATACGAAATCGAACGGAACCCGTCGAACTCCATGGCGTCGGCGCGCTTGTTTTTACGTCAGCGAACGGTGTTCGGGCGTTTGCGGCGGTTTCTGGAGAGCGGCGTCTGAAAGTCTTCGCCGTCGGAGAGGCGACGGGCGCCGCGGCAAGGGCTGCGGGTTTCAGCAACATCGAAACGGCAAAGGGTGAAGTAGAGAGCCTCGCGAAGCTCATTGCGGCGGCGAAACCGACAAGCACCGTTCTGCATCTTGCGGGAAGCGAGCGCGCAGGCGATCTGAAAGCCTTGCTGTCGGCAAGAGGCGTTGCGGCCCGCCGGGCCGTCATCTATGACGCGGTCGAAGTCGAGAATCTGTCGCCGATGGCGCGCAGAATTCTGGCGGCACGGAGCGAGAAAGCCGCCGTCGTCTTCTTTTCGCCGCGCTCAGCGCGTCTGTTTCTGGGACAGGTTCACCGGGCCGGGCTTGAAAACCGCCTCCGCCATTGCGTGGCGCTCTGCTTGAGCGCTGTTATTGCGGACGCGCTCAAACAGTCCGCTTGGAAGACCGTCGAGGTCGCAGCGGACCAAAGCGCCTCCTCCATGCTGCGCCTGGTCGAAGAGCGTCTGCGGGCGGAATCGCCGCAACCCGGCGTCTCGTGAACAGGGCCTGCGGCGCCTATAGTATCGAGAGTCTGCTCGAATGGTAGCGGTATGAACGGCGACACTTTGGAACCTTCAGCGGCCGGCGACGGGGGCGGGCCCTTGCCAACGCAGATCGAAACCACGGGTGAGACGAAGAGCGGCGCAACCCGATCGCTGCGCAGCGCGCTGTTGTCGGGTCGGGGCCAGCTCGCCGCAGCCGCCCTTTTCCTCCTCGCTATTGTCGCCGCCGGCGTTGTTCTTGCGCGCCGGCAACTTGACGGCAGCGCTGATGCGCCGGATCGGCCGGCCTCCGTCGATCTTGACAAGCCGTCGCCGCCGCCGGCCGCGGCTGAAAACGCCGGAAGCCCGTTAGCCGGAGAGACGCCTGCGCGAAAGATATTCAACTCAACAGGCGAGGGATTGAAGGCCGGGGCCGAAACGATTGAACGCTTCGCGCCTCGCTCTGCGGAGGGCGCAATCTCCGAACTGCCGCCGCCGCCCGCCGAGTCATCCGTAAACCAGTCGTTGCAGAATGCGGCGAAAGACGCAGCGAAAATGTTCGAGAGGGAAGGCGCCGCACCGGCGGAGATTGACCTTTCATCCCCCGATGCAGCGGCCGCGCTTGAAAAGCTCGAGACCGAGCCAGAAGCCGGCGTGTCGAAGAACAAGACTGCCGACGCGGATGTTGCGTCGTTGTCGATCGAGGTCTCGCGACTGTCACGCGAGCTCGCAAATGAACGTCAGTATGCGGAATCCCAAACGGCGGAGGTCGCCCGTCTTTCGGCGGAGCTCGACGCCATACAGGCGAAAGGCGCGCCGGTGTCGCGCATGGTGAGAGCGGCGCTGTTGCTTCTTGCAGTCTCCGAAAAAGCTGCGTCCGGAGCGCCCTTCAAATCGGAACTCGACGCCATAGAAGACTTGGCCGGCTTAGCGCCCGATCCAGCCCTTTTGGAGTTTGCGGAGTTTGGCCTGCCGACGCTCGCCACACTGAACGAGACGTTTCCGGCGATGCGCGATGAGGCGCTCGCGGCGTCGCGCCGAGCGGGCGCGACAGGGCTAGCGTCGCGGTTTGCCGCCAACATGGCCTCGCTCGTGCGGTTGAGGCGGGCCGCCCCCGCCGAGGGCCCAAATCCTGCGGCGATACTCGCTCGCGCGGAAGAGCGCATCAGCGCCGGCGACATTGCGGGAGCGCTTCAACACCTCGACGCGCTGACCGGCGACGCCGCGGTCGCCGCTGCGGACTGGCGTAGGAAAGCAAAGGCTGTCGTCGCGGTTCAATCGGCGCTCGCCGACATGAGGACGAGGCTTGCCGCTGAGCTCGAAGGCGGACGAAGCCAAAGATGATCCGGCTCCTGATTTTCCTTCTTTGGGTCGTCCTAATTGCTGCGGTGCTGACGCTGCTCTTCAGCATCAGATCATCAATTCCCTTTGAGGCGTTCGGATGGCGGATGGACATTCCAGCGGGGGTTGCGGCGCTTTGTGCTCTGGCATTCACCGCCGTCGTCTCTCTTGCGACGTCGACGCTCAAAGACCTTGCCGGGGCGCCGAAAGCCCTGCGCATCCGTCGCGAAATCGAAAGGCGCGAGAGAGGCGTGGCGGCGCTGGCGCGAGGGCTTGAGTCGATCGCCGCCGGCGATGGAAAAGCAGCAAGGCGCGAGGCGCAAGCTGCCGCCAGGGCGCTCGGTTCGGCGCCGGTTGCCAAGCTGATCGCCGCCCAGGCAGCGCAGCTCACCGGCGATGACGTTGCGACTGGCGAGGCGCTCGCTGAAATGCTCGACTCGCCGGAAACCGAATTTCTAGCTTTGCGCGGGCTATATGCGCGGGCGATGCGCGCAGGCGATTTTGCCGCAGCGCAGGAATTTGCGTCGCGCGCGTTCGACCGGCGCGACAAGGCGCGCTGGGCGTTTGAGGCGGTCTTCGACCTTGCGCTGGACCGGAACGATTTCGTGGCGGCGCGGGCTGCGCTCGAGCGCGCGATAAAGGCAAAGGCGGTCGAGCCGGCGAAGTTCGAGCGCGCGTTGGCCGCAATTCTGACAGCCAAAGCGTTTGCCGCGGAAGCCGCCGGCGATAATGACAGCGCGCTCGCGGATGCGGCCGCGGCGTTGAAGTATGCCCCGGGCCTTGCGCCCGCCGCGATTCTCGCTGCGAAAATCTTGACGATTAAGGGCGACCCCCGAAAGGCGGAGAAGATCCTCGCCGCTGCTTTCGCGGTGTCGCCAGAGCTCTCGCTTGTCGACGCCCTCGATCGGGTTGCCTCAGAAGGCGCACGCGAGGAGCGATCAGCTGCGCTCGACCGCCTCGCGGCGAAAAACCCGGAATGTCGAGCGGCGCTGGCGGCGCGCGCGCGCGCAAGCCTCCTACGCGGCGACGCGGCGGCGGCGGCCGATCTCGCGGCGCAACTGCTGCGAACTTCCGCAACGTCCAGCGCCTGTTTATTGATGGCGGAAGCGCAAACGGCGTTGGCAGGCGATCTGTCCGGTCGGCAGTGGCTGATCCGCGCCGCCAAGGCTCCGGCTGGCGAAGCGGCGTCTGCGGATGTCTATTTTGGTATCTCCGCAGAAGGCTGGCGGCGCGTGATTCGCAACTACATGGAGCAGGGAACAGTGTTTCCGCCGGCGCTGTCGGCGCGTCCTCCCGGCCTCGGCGAAAGCGATCTTGCTCAGTTGGCGCCCCTTCCGTCGATCGAAGCTGAGCCGGCGATCATCGAACTTTCGGCTGGCAATGAACCTGATATCCGGGAAGAGAAAGCGACGGAGATGGACGAGTTGCTTGATCGTGACGCCGATGCCGCGCGAAGTGTGAACTGAGGACAGTCATGGGAAGTTTGAAGCTGTTGGTCGCCGGGGCCGCCGGCCGCATGGGCCGAGCCGTCGTCAGAGAGGCGCTGGCGACGCCGGGCGTGGCGATCGTCGGCGGATTCGAGCGTGAGGGAAATGAAGCGATAGGTCGAGATTTGGGGCCGCTCTCCGGTCTCGACAGTCTCGGCGTCGTGGTCGAGGCCGGACCTGAACGCGGCCTCCGCCGCGCCGATGCAATGATCGATTTTACGGCGCCGGCGGCGAGTCTCGCCAATGCGCGCCTCGCCGCTGAATATGGCGTCCCGCATATTATCGGCACGACGGGATTTTCCGCTTCAGACGACGCGGAGATTTCTGCGCTCGCGCAGCAGATCGCAATTGTCAAATCAGGCAACATGTCGCTAGGCGTCAATCTGCTTGCTCAACTTGTGCGTGAAGCGGCGGCGCGCCTCGGGCCCGATTACGATATCGAGATCGTCGAAGCGCACCATCGCGACAAGGCGGACGCGCCGTCCGGTACGGCATTGATGCTCGCCCGAGCGGCGGCGGAGGGGCGCGGCGTTGACCTCGCCTCCCATTCTGTCCGCAAGCGCGACGGCGCTGTCGGTGAGAGGCCGAAAGGCGCGATCGGTTTTGCGGTCATTCGCGGCGGCGGCATCGT
The DNA here is from genome assembly GCA_938003575.1 of uncultured Alphaproteobacteria bacterium. Lineage (GTDB taxonomy): Bacteria > Pseudomonadota > Alphaproteobacteria > Caulobacterales > Parvularculaceae > Amphiplicatus. The sequence continues at coordinate 3,900 of CALKYG010000386.1, read as the reverse complement.
CGGCGACCACGACGTGATGTTTGCAGGCGGCCAAGAAACAATTACGCTGTCCCATCGCTCCATCGATCGCGGACTCTTCGCGAAGGGTGCGGTCGCCGCTGCACGCTGGACGGTCGGCAAGCCGCCAGGACTTTACTCGATGGCGGACGTGCTCGGATTTTCAAGCTGAAATTCAGCAGACGTTTACCATGAAAGCCGGTCAAAACTTAACCACAGTGCGGCATCATCAGGCCTCGGAAAAGAGGCGACCGGCATGCGAACTGAAATTCTGGCGGCGGCGGCCTGCATCGGCGCGACGGTGATCGCAGTCAAGCATTTCGACGCAAGGGTGACCGAAAGCGTCGAATCTGAGGGAGCGGCGGTCATTGCCGCGGCGGCGTCGGCATTCCCCGCCCCGGCAAGAAGAAGCGCTTTTTATGGTCGCGAAGTGCGTCTTCCTGCCGGGGCGAACCACCAATATTACGTGACCGCAGCGGTTAATGAGCGCCCCGCCTCGTTCCTTGTCGATACGGGTGCGTCTTACGTCGCTATGCGCGATTCCGACGCGCGTGCGGCCGACATTTATGTTTCGTGGGCGGATTACAAACACCCGGTCCGTACGGCGAACGGGGAGACAAAGGCCGCGGTGATAGACATCGACGTCATTGAAATCGACGGCATCCGCGTAGAGAACGTGAAAGCATTCATCCTTCCCGACGACCAGCTCGGCGTTAATCTTCTCGGAATGAGCTTTCTGTCGAGGCTTGAGAGCGTCGAACAACGCGGCGGAGAACTCGTCCTAAAGGGCTAGGCGAACGGCGCCATCAATGACGGCAGACGGCCGAGATCGGCCCCCGCCTGTTTCATGAACACTTTCCTGAGCGGCGCGACCGCGTTGACGGCGCCAATCCCGACGTCGCGAACGAGGCGCAGTGGAGCAATGTCATTCGAAAACAGACGCACCAGCGCGTCGCCGCCTAATGCGAGTACAGCCGAATCGAATCGGCGCCATCGCTGATAGATTTCCAGCGTTGCAGGCGCGCCGATATCGAGCCCAAGCCCGCGCGCGTCGACCAGAGTGTCGACGAGGGCGGCGATATCCTTGACGCCGAGATTGTAGCCTTGTCCCGCAATCGGATGAATCGCGTGCGCCGCATCCCCGATGAGAGCAAGCCGGGGGGCGACATAAGTCTGCGCCAAGTGGAAGGCGAGCGGATAGGACCAACGCGGACCCTCCAGTGAAATCCCGCCGAGATAGTCGCCGAACCTGGCGCGAATTGCGGCGACAAAATCGTCGTCGCTAAGCGCGAGATAGGCTGGCGCAGCCGCATTCGCCTCAGTCCAGACCAGGTTGGACCGGTTATCCGTCATCGGAAGGATGGCGAACGGTCCGGATGGCAGAAACAATTCCTGCGCAACGCCTTCATGCGGCTGTTGATGCTTGACCGTCGTGACAATACCGGTCTGCGGATAGGACCAGGCATTCGCTTTAATGCCGGCCTCTATGCGTGACGGCGAATGGCGCCCGTCCGCGGCGACGGCGAGCCGGGCCGAAATCCTGCGACCATCTGAGAGCGTGACGATGGTTCGAGACCCTGACACCTCCGTCGACTTGCGTTCCGCGGGCGCAAAGACCGTAATGCGGCTGTCGCGCTCGACACCGTCGCTAATCGAGCTTCTCAATACGCGATTTTCGATGATTCGCCCCAGCGCCTCGCCATTCTCGAGTTCGCGGCTGTCGAAATGCAAGCGGAAGGAGGATACAAACCCTGGACGCAAGATACCCGCGGGGCGTCCGTCACTTACGAGAATGTCGCGGATAGGCTCCGCGTGGTCCTCGATCGCGTCCCAAAGGCCGAGCCGCCTGAAGACGCGCGCGGCGGCATACGCGAGAGCGGTGGTGCGCCCATCGAAGGAGACGCTTCGCATGGATTGCGGCGTCTGCGCATCGACGAGCGCCACCGAAAAATCCTCATGGGCGAGCGCGACGGCGCAGAGCCCGCCTGCAAGCCCGCCGCCGATAATGACGGCGTCGAAATCATTTGAAGACTGCATGAGGTCATTGTCGGCGGATGACGCTCCGGCGTCCATAGGCGCGCCGGCGCTGCGGCGATCGGTCCGGCGACGCAGGGCCGCGATGCGCCGCCGTTGCGCCGGCCCGGATGTCTGCTGAATGGGTCCCACAAAGATAGCCGAGCCCTGTTCGGCGACATTTCAGATGCGATCGCCGGCTTTGTGCGATCACGGCCGGCTTCCGCCTTCGTCGGCCCCTCGGGCGCGCTTTCATCGGACTCTTCGCCGGCCTTGCCCGTTTCTCCTCGGCGGTGATCCCGAAACTCAGTTTCGGTGATCCGCTTGGGTCTTCGGCGTTCACGCCCTCTGCGTTCTGATGCGGCCTACCGACGCTCTGTATTTAAAGGCGAAGCAGCGTATGAAGATTGACTCTCAAGCTTTTCTACAGACAGGCGGTCCACCATGAAACTCCTTCGTCACGCCGCCTTCTTGACCGCTATCATCTGGCCGTGCGCGGCGCATGCGCAGGAGGCGGCTCCCGCGAGTGAAACATCCGTTTTTGTCCTCAATACGCTGCTTCTAGTTTTTTGCGGCATGGTCGTGATGTTCATGGCCGCGGGTTTTTCGATGCTGGAGGCGGGTCTGGTCCGGTCGAAAAACGCCGCCGCAATCTGCCTCAAGAATCTCGGCGCCTATTCGCTCGCGGGCATGATGACTTGGCTCGTCGGCTATAATCTCATTTACGGAGTCGAGCCCGGCGGGCTTCTCGGGCGCTTTGCGCTCTGGGCGCCGGAAGACGTCGATCCCGTCGCCAAGGGCGTTGCTGCGTCGGCTGATTTCTTTTTCCAGCTCGTATTCGTCGCGACCGCCGCGTCGATCGTTTCAGGCGCGCTCGCCGAGCGCATAAAGCTGTCCGCGTTCATTGTATTCACCGGCGCGCTCGCTGGTCTCATCTACCCGGTCGCCGCCTCATGGGAATGGGGCAAAGGCTATCTCGACGCCGACTGGAAATTTGTCGATTTTGCAGGGTCCACGGTCGTGCACTCAGTCGGCGGCTGGGCGGCGCTCGCCGGCGCTCTCGTCCTCGGGCCTCGGCGCGGAAAATACAGCGGGCGGCGTGTGACGCCCCTGCCGGGATCGAATCTCCCGCTCGCGACGCTTGGAACCTTCATTCTCTGGTTCGGGTGGTTCGGATTCAACGCCGGATCGCAGCTTGCTGTCGGTACGATTGCGGATGCGATCTCTGTTTCGACGATCGTCGTCAACACCAATATGGCGGCGTCCGGCGGAGTGATCGCCGCCATCGTCATGACGTCCATGATTTACAAGCGCGTCGATCTGACCATTGTTCTCAATGGCGCGATCGGCGGCCTCGTTTCGATTACCGCCGATCCCCTGTCGCCGGCGATCTGGCAAGCGGTTCTCATCGGAGCCATGGGCGGTGTCATCGTCACGGTCGGCGTGCCGCTGCTCGATCGGTTGAAAGTCGACGACGTCGTCGGCGCTGTTCCGGCGCATCTTTTCTGCGGCGTCTGGGGAACGCTCGTCGTTGTCTGGACGAATTCCGACGCCTCGATCCTCGGACAGGCTTTCGGCGTCGTCATGGTCGGCATATTCTCGTTCTCTGTCAGCGCCCTTGTTTGGACCGCCCTAAAATTTTCGATTGGCGTCAGGGTGACGGCAGAACACGAGCTTGTCGGGCTGGACCGGATCGAATTAGGGCTCGAAGCGTATCCGGAATTCGGAAAATCCTGAACCGAACCCGTCGAATCGTTAACGCGCATTAACCCTTTCAATTCCCGCGCATGGCATGATCCGCGACGGCGCGTTGCGCGCCGTCAGTTAGGCAAACAGCAGTCTGTTCGACATGGCAAAACGGCCCCCTTCCGCACGCCGCAGGGTCTCATT
>CALKYG010000385.1 GCA_938003575.1 uncultured Alphaproteobacteria bacterium | reverse complement strand
GGAATTCGCGGAAAATCACCGGTTGGAGAATTCTCCGCCGTCGCGCGAACGAAATCTGCGGCGAGGTGGCTGTGGATGTGGAACGGCCCGATATGAAAGAGTTCTGCGTCCAGTTGCGCCTCAAAACCCTTAAAGGCCGCGTCTGTCGCCTCAAATCGGAATTCCGGAATCAATTCGCCGTCAACATCGATGTCGGCTCCGGTCGCATTCTCGAAAATGAAATCCTTATAGGAAGTGTAGAATCCATTGATCGTGAACGATACGGCGTCGCTCCCGACGCGCGCTGTCGCCTCGACGCCGCGCGCCGTTTCCTTGCCGAGCGTCGGATCACCGACCTCGAAAACGCCGGTCGCAAGGTGCGGGCCGTTTGAAAAGAGCTCCTCCGTCGACGGCGCACGTTCGGTTCGCAGACCTGTCACTCCGAGGAAAAGAAGGTCGTTCGGCTGGTATCCGACGCCGGCGGAAACCGAGTAGGCGTTAAAGCTCAGCGGCGAGGCGATCGCCGGCGAGTCATGCCTCGTATGTTCGTATCTTGCGCCGGCCTCAAAACGCCACGGTCCCGCCGCAAATTCTTTCAGTGAAAAAACGCCGAACTGCCGCGATTTCGACGGGGGAACAAACGCTTCATCGCCAATGGCGGAGAAGTCGCGAATTTTCCATTGAAAGCCGACGGCGCCGTTAAGGTCGCCGCCCTTGAACGTCGAGGTTTTCTCGACCAGTTCAAGCCGCCCTTCGACGCCCTCATTCGAGAACACCGTCCCGATTTCTCCGGTCGGCTCAATTTCCGAATGCGTATAGTCAGCGTAGCCGACGCGAAGTTTAGCCTTCCTGAAAAGAAAGAAATCCCGGTCGAACTCGCTGTCGAAATCCAGACGGCGCTGTTTCAGGGCGATTGTCACGCCGCCCTCTTCGCCTTCGTGGCTGTGACCCGGGACGCCATAGTCAGTATTCATGGCTGTTCCGCTGAATCCGAAAAAGCCGTCGTCGTGCACATATGAAAGGCCGGCGGCGCCTCCCCTTGTGTCAAGCGAAGTGTTCCTTACGACTCCGAATGCTTCTTCGCCGCCCGTCTCGCCGGATTCCGTCTCCATGGCGCGGAGGCGCGCCGACTCCGCGAAACCTGGAATTTCGTAGTCGCCGGCGTTTCGATAGAATCCCTCGCCGTGGAAAACGATATTGCCGGCGCCGGCTTTTCCAAGGTCGATGTCGAAGCCGCCCGCCGCCTCGACGCCGTCATCGACAGTCGATGCGCCGACGCGCAATGACCCGTCATATCCGCCCTCCGGCAGCCTGTTTGCAATCTTGCCGCTGAATATGTTGACGACGCCGCCGGCCGCAGATGATCCGTAGAGCAGCGTTGCCGCCCCGCGAACGATTTCTATTTTTTCTGCGGTCGCCGGTTCGACGGCGACGGCGTGATCGGGGCTGGTCGAGGATGCGTCGATCGATCCGATGCCGGAATCAAGGATGCTGATCCGGTCGCCCCCCAATCCCCTGATTATCGGCCTCGACGCGCCGGGACCGAAGAACGAAGACGAAATTCCCGGCTGTCTGCGAAGCGTCTCGCCGATCGAACCGTCGAGATTTCGCGCCAGATCGTCGCCTGAGACGACCGTGGTGCCGACGATGGTCTGCTCCGATGAACGCCCGAGCGGCGACGCCGTGACGACGATCTCGTCGCGAATGACGTCTTCCTGAGCGAAGGCGGACGCCGGCGCGCAAAGACTGATGATTGACGCTGCTGCGCGCCACGAACTCTTTATCGACATGGTTTCAAATTCTCCGCTGAAGATGAACTTGGGCGCGACAGGTTGAGTTTCCTCAACAAATCGACGCGCGCCGGTGGATCAAGACCTTCAGCAGAGGGGCGGGCCGCGCGGATTGGCGGATAGGGAAGCGCGGGCGACGATGAATCGCTGTGTAACCGGCGCGAGCGCCGGCTCAAATGAAACAGGCGGCGCCGAAACGGCGAAAACAAGGTCATTGGGGTCGTCTGCAACGGCGGCGGCGAGGCAGAATTCGCATGACTGCGGCGCATGCTTTGCAAGATCATCCGAATGAATCGCAAAAAGCAGCTGCGCCGCCGCGAACAACAGGGCGACAAGCCCGATCATCCGCACCTTACCGGCTTCGCCCAAATGTGCTGCGACCACCCGCGACGTCACTGGACCCCATGCTCGGCGACGCCGCCAATATAGTGAGAGTGCGATAATATCACAAGCCCAGCCGGGCCGCGGCGCGCAGCCATTCGCCGGGCCGGTACATTTCGTCGCCGCATTCGTCCGCGATCGCATCGAGCGCTTCGTTAACCCGGCGGAATCCAATTCCCCTCGCCCAGTCGATCGGGCCGAATGGATAATTGACGCCGTTCATCATCGCGATGTCGATCGCATCTGGGGAGGCCGTCTGGTCCCTCACCGCATCCGCCGCGCAATTGGCAAGCTGCAACAGCGTTCTGAAAACGACCAGGCCGGGACGGTCCTTTATTTGCGCCGCGCTCTTGCCGCAGGCGGAGGCAAACTCAATCGCCGCAGCGTCCGCAGCCTCATCCGACGCCGAATAGGCGATGGCGCTCGACGCCGCGCCGTCGCGAAGGTAGTCGATCACGGCGACTGAAATCCCCGCTTCGTCCGCAATGCGCGAGGCGGTGCGCCCGTCGGTCAACATAATTGTCGCGCCGCCGATTTCAACCGGGCCGAGCAGCAGCACCTGGTTGAGCAGCGATGAATCTCCGGCCGTTCCATTCGGCCGGACAAGGCGCGGGGCGGGCTTTATCTCATCCGTGTACGAATATACGCCGCGGCCGGACTTGCGTCCCAGCCGCCCGGCGGCGACGAGCTGGCCTTGAAGCAGCGACGGCGTGAATCGAGTGCGGCCGAAATAGGCGCTAAATACGGATTTAGCGGCTTCCGTATTGACGTCGTGACCGATGAGATCGCCAAGTTCGAATGGACCCATTCGGAAGCCGGCGAGATCGCGATAGAGAAAGTCGATTGTCGCTGCGTCAGCAACGCCTTCTTCTAGCGCGCGCCATCCCTCGCCGTAAAACGGCCGAGCCACGCGGTTGACGATGAAGCCCGGCACGTCGCGCGCCATAACCGCCGTCTTTCCCCAGGCGCTCATCAGCGCGAGCGCCGAAGCTGCGATCGCCGGGTCGGTTTCAGCTCCCGACACGACTTCAACGAGCTTCATCACCGGAGCTGGATTGAAAAAGTGGAGCCCCATATAGCGCGCCGGATTCCTGAGGCCGGCGGCCAGCATCGTCACGGAAAGGGACGACGTATTCGTCGCAATGACCGCGCCGTCAGCGACGACCTGCTCGATTTGCTGAAACAGCGCTCGCTTTATCTCGGCGTTTTCAACGATCGCCTCAATGACAAGGCTCGCGCCGGAAAGTCTCGAAACGTCCGTCGTCCACTCGCAGCGCGCCGAAATCGCAGCGGCGGCGCTTTCTGCAATCCTGCCGCGCTTGACGAGCGTCGCGAGGCTCTTGGCGAGGGCGTCGCGTCCGCGCGATAAAGCCGCGTCATTTTGATCGAGGATCACGACGCGATGTCCGGCTTGCGCCGCAACTTGCGCGATCCCTGTTCCCATCGCCCCGGCGCCGCAGACGCCGACGATCGCATCCTGGTTCAGCAAGGTTCGCCCCTTGAACCTTGCGCCCCGGAGAGGACGATGCTCATGCGATTGCGCCATTCTTCCAGCAATTCTTCGTTGCTTCTGTGGCGGAGCCCGAAGCGGCGCAGCAGGTCCGTGCGCTCCGATTTCGCGCCGCCGAAGGTCGCAGCCACGCGAGGCCACCAGTAATTGACGCTGTCGTCGATCCTGCGCAGTTCGGCGTCGCCCCGCGCAGCAAGGGCCTTCAACCCCTCCTCGCCGAGTTCGGCGTGACGCCGCTCGCGTGGAAGGATATCGCGGAAGGCGGCGCCGAGGGGCTGATAGGAGCAGTTGGCGAGGTCGCCGAGCTGAATGACCGTCGCGGCGCCCATCATCACGTTCATCACGACGGAATCCGTCCAGTCGCGGATCGGATAGTGAAAAACATTAAGGCGCATGTCGCCGCCCAGCCGCTTCGCGCCGATATCTTCTTCACGCGCGATGCGCGAGGACCAGGGGTGGATGCTCTGGTAGCGGCCGGCGTTCGCGCCGAAGTCGCTCATGATCTTCAACACCCGTTCCGCGTGATCGAGTTTCTCAAGCACGATGCGCGACGCCGCGATCTTTTCTTTGACGCCCGGTCCCCAATTGATGCAGTCGGCAAAGCCGGCGGCGCCCGCCATTTCGGAATCGACGAAACTCGCCATCATGCGGAGAAGCTCGGCGCGGTAGCGCGCAGGCGCATTGCCGGGCGCGGAGAACTTACCGCCGCGCGCCAAATAGTCGAAAATGTCGTTCTCGTCACTCATATCATTGATCGTAGTCGACTACGACGCGATCGGTTCTGGGATGCGACTGGCAGGTCAAGATATAGCCTCTTTCGACTTCATAGTCTTCAAGAGCGTAGTTCGCCTCCATATCGACCTCGCCTTCGAGAAGGCGCGCGCGGCAGGTCGAGCAGACGCC
>CALKYG010000384.1 GCA_938003575.1 uncultured Alphaproteobacteria bacterium | reverse complement strand
GCGCGCGGGATTCATCTGGTGTCGATCGCGCCGCATCTCGCCATGCGCGCAATCGCCGATGCGACCGGCGAAAACAATCCGCGTCTTGCGCGCGAGCAGCGGTTCAAGGGCGAGGGCGGCTGGCGCCTTCCGGCGGAAGGAACCCAGAAGGGCGCCGCGGTCGTCCTGTCGCGATATGACGGCGATGAGCGGCGCGGCGTCGTCGAAATCGTCGATCTCGACAACGGCGAGATCATTCATTCCTGGCGGCCTGACGTTGAGGCGATCAACCGGCTGTCGAAAATCCCGCCCGAACAGATCAATCTCGAGCGCGATTTCACCCTCGCCCGTTACATGGAGCACCACCCCTTCGTTCTGGAGGACGGCTCGATCGTTTATCACGGCATGGGCTCGCCGCTGGTCAAGCTGGACGCCTGTTCGCGGGTCATCTGGACGGTCGACGGCGATTTTCACCACAGCACCGAACGCGACAGCGAGGGGAACTTCTGGACGGCGAGCGCGATTCATCCGCCTTCGATACCCTTCGTCGCGAATGATTTTGACGATGACGCGGTCACGAAGGTTTCGCCCGGCGGCGAGATCCTGTTCGCCAAGTCCGTCGCGCAGATCCTGATCGATGCAGGGTTCAGCCATATCGTCTATTCGCATGACGAATATGATCAGGACCCCATTCACCTGAACGACATTCAGCCGGCCAATTTCGACGGTCCATACTGGAAAAAGGGCGACGTCTTTCTCAGCCTTCGCAATCCGTCGATGATCCTGCTTTATCGGCCGTCGACGAACGAAGTCGTCTGGAGCAAGCAGGGCCCCTGGCTGATGCAGCACGACGTCGACATTCTGAGCGATCATGAAATCGCCGTGTTCAACAACAACACGGTCGCAACGCCGAAAGGCGGCCGCACGGTCGGCTCCAATTCGATCGTCGTCTACGATTTTGCGACAGACGCCGTCCGCGAACCGTTCACCGACGCCTTCAGGAAGAACGGCATTCATACCGAAACGAACGGGCTGTTCCGATTTTTCCCGGACGGATCGGTGATGATCGAGGAGCACGATTACGGCCGGCTGCTCGCGATGGGCACGGACGGCGAGGTGCTCTGGAGCTTCATCAACCGCGCGCCGAAGGACGGGCGCGTCTTTCATCTCGGCTGGTCGCGCGCGCTCAACGCCGACTACGCCCGCGAGCTGAAGAAGAATCTCGCCGCCGCGCAATGCGACGGCTGAACGGCCCCCGCACGGCGGTTCCGCCCCGCGCTAGTTCGATCCGGCTTTCAGCGCTGCGCCGTTGAGCGCGAGCCAGTCTTCGCGCACGAGTCCCAGTTCAATGTCGAGAAAGGTCGGCAGGATCCGCCAGAAGCGCTTTGATCGCGCATTCGACAGCAGAACGATTCCGACATCCTGTTCCGGGAGGAACGCGATCTGCGCCGCGTAGCCTTCAACGGTGCCGGCATGGGCGATGACCGGCGCGCCTTCGTAATTGTAAAGCCGCCAGCCGAACGCATATTGCGCCGCATGAAAGCGCGGCGACACGGCGCGGATGCGCGCGTTTTCCGCAGGCGACATGATGCGCGGCGCATGAACGAGGTCGAGCACGGCGGGCGAAAGCGTTTCCGGCGCGTACCCCATCTGCGCTTTCAGCCAGGCGGCCATGTCGAGGATCGACGCGTTGACGCCGCCCGCCGCCGGCACGCGGTAATAGGGCTCCGTCACCGGCACGGACCGCCACGGGCCGAACGCGTCGTCGCCGCCGCCCTTGACGCGCTCGCGCACATGCGGCCTTGCCCAGTCGCCGGAGCGCATCAGCCCGTCGCGATCGACAGAAGCGTCCGACATGCCGAGCGGGTCGAAGATCTTTTGCTTCAGCGCCTCGCCATAGGGTTCGCCATAGGCTGACGCGATCGCAAGGCCGGCGATGTCAAAAGCGATATTCTGATAAGAATAGCATTTGCCGACCGGGCATATCGGTTTCACGCTCCGGTATTTCGAATAGATCTCGGACGGCGACGCGCCGGCTTCGAGAAGATTGTCATAGGCGTTCGGCGGCAGGCCGGTCTGGTGGCTGAGGATATGGCCGAGCTTCAGCGATGTTTCCGCCCCGCCCGAAAGTTTCAGCGCCGGCGCAAACCGCGTCGCAGGATCGTCCGGCGACAAAAGCCCCTCGCTCATCGCAACGCCGGCGAGTGAAGAGGCGAACCCCTTCGACAGGGAGCCGATGCGGAAGACGGTGCGCGGCGTGATGCGCGCGCCGTCCGCTTCGACGCTTCCCCAGGTCTTCAGGAATTTCGTTTCCCCTTTCGAGACGACGGCGACGGAAAGGCCGACGAAATCGCCGGTCGCAAAGGCGGCGTCGAGCGCGGCTTCGAGTTCGTGAAGCTTGATTTCCGCGGCGACTTCCGCCGCGTCGTAGGTCGTGAGCCTGATCGGCCCGTCCTCTTGCGCCGCCGCGGCGGATAGGGCGGCGAGAACGGCGAAGCCGGCGGCGGCGAAACGCAACACAACCATATTGGAAGCCCACTCCGCGCGGCGACGACCCCGCGAGACTTGCAAGGCGGACGCCGCGGCGTCAAGGACGCGGCCGGCGATCAACCGGCATTGGCGCCGGCGCGGCGGCTACGCCGCCTCCATCTCGGCGCAGATCGCCTCCGCCTCCAGCGCCGTGAGCGGCTCGTTGAGCAGGGCGCAGCGCCGGGCGGCGCCGTCGCGACGAAAGAATTTGCACGTTCTGCAAACGCCGAACGTCTTTCCCCCGCGCCGCGCCAGCGCCTGCGAGAGAACCCGTTCAAGGTCCGCCGTCAGCGCGGCGGCGTCGGCGCAGGCGGCGATGTCGCGCGCAAGGTCACGCTCGCCGTCTTCCGCAAGAACGCGCCGCCCCTTTTCGGCAACCTCGATGTCAACCGACCGTCCGTCGGACCTGCTGCGCGTCTTCCGGATCAATCCCTTCGATTCGAGCGCGATCAAAGTCTGCGAAACCGTGCCGCGCGAGGCCCCGAGATAGGAGGCGAGCGCCGCCGGCGTCCGCGAGAAGCGATTGGCGCGGGAAAGATACCGGAGCGCTTCCCACTGCGCGGGATTGAGGCCGGCGGAATAATCCCCCGCCCTCAGCGCCCGGGCGAGCCGCTCAATCAGGTGCGCGGCGCGCCAGGCGGATATGGAAGGCGGCGGCTCGCCGCGATGGGACTGGTCATTCATAGCGACTCGAAATTATATCTGTTCGCGCCGCTGACAAGGAGGGTTCATTGACGCCGCACCGCACCGCGCCCGACTGGTCGCTGGCGGACAGCCTCAACTCTGAGGCGCCGATCTCGCTCGCCGCCTGCCGCGGCAAGGTCGTGTTCGCCGTGGCTTTCCAGATGCTGTGCCCGGGTTGCGTCAGCGCCGCCCTGCCGCAGGCAAGGCGCGTGCGCGCCGCCTTCGCCGAAGACGATCTTGCGGTCATCGGCCTGCATGCGGTGTTCGAACATCACGCCGCGCAAGGAACGAAAGAAGCGCTCGCCGCCTTTCTGCACGAATACCGGATCACCTTTCCGGTCGGCGTCGATGCGCCGTCGCCCGGCGGCGGCGTCCCCATGACGATGCGCGCCTATAACATGCAGGGAACGCCGACGACGATGCTGATCGACCGCGACGGCAAGCTCCGCCTCAAACGCTTCGGCCATGTCGACGATCTGATCCTCGGCGCGTCGATCGCAACATTGCTCGGCGAAACGCCGGGCGGCGCTCAATAAGCGGCGCCGCCGCGCGCCCTCACGCCCGGCTCCCGCCCGATCACGCTTCGCTGAGAGGCGCCGGCCGGCGCTTGATTCTGTACCGATCGTTCGGTACATACCGCTCGCCTGAACGAGGCGACGCCCTGAGCGGGCGAAGAACCAGTACGAAGGAAAGAGAACTCCATGTCCCGCATCCCGACCCCGCAGACGATCGAACAGACGCACGAGAAAGCCCGGCCGCTTCTCAACGCGGTCAAGGCCAAACTCGGCAAGGCCCCCAATCTTTATCTTCTGACCGCGGCGAGCCCCGCCGCGCTGGAAGGCCTGTTGTCGCTTTCCGGCGCGCTTGCGAACGGCGCGCTTGACGCCGCGACGCGCGAGCGGATCGCGCTGGCGATCGCGAACGTCAACGGCTGCGACTATTGCAACTCGGCGCATACCTATCTCGCGAAGACCGTCGCGAAGCTTTCCGACGACGAGATCGAGCGCAACCGCGAGGGCCGCTCGAACGACGTGAAGGCGGACGTCGCCGTGAGCCTCGCACGCAAGATTGCGTTCTCGCGCGGCGAGATCAGCGACGGCGAGATCGCGCGCGCCAAGGGCGCGGGCATCTCGGATGCGGAGCTTGTCGAGATTGTCGCGCATGTCGCGCTGAACACGTTCACCAATTATCTGAACGAAGTTTTCAAGACGCCGGTCGATTTTCCGGTCGTCGCGGCCAAACGCGCCGCCTGAGCCGCCGCCCGAACAGGCGTTCTCCCCCAGGGCGCCTGAAGCCGGCGCGCGCCGCCCTTCTCTCCCAGGCGCGCGCCGGCTATCTTCTCTTTCAGATTCGGCAAACGGCTGAAGGCGCCGGGACAATAATGAGAGCGCAGACGAAACATCCGGCGACGCGCGAGGAGATTCTCGTGACGCTGTTCGATCTCTTCCGCCGTTCAGGCTATGACGCGGTTTCGCTCGCCGACATTTCAGAAGCGACCGGGCTCGGGAAATCGAGCCTTTATCACCATTTTCCCGGCGGCAAGCCCGACATGGCCGAAGCCGTCGCCGAATTTGCGCGCGACTGGATGCGCGAGAACATCGTCGATCCCCTCGGCGCGGACGCGCCGCTCGCCAGAAAGATCGGCGCCATGATGGCGGCGGTGGAGCGCATGTATGACGGCGGCGGCGCGCCGTGCCTGATCGCGTCGATGATGATTTCCCCGAGCGCGAGCCCGAAAGCGATCGAAACGGTCGGCGCCATTGTCGGCGACTGGATCGACGCGATCGCCGGCGCCATGCGGCGCGTCGGCCTCCCGCCCGGTGAGGCGAAAAAGCGGGCGACCGCCGCCGTCGTCGCCATCCAGGGCGGACTGATCGTCGCGCGCGCGGCGCGGGATGAAAAAATATTCACAAGCACGCTGAAAAGCGCCCGGGAAGCGTTGATCGGTTGATCCGGCGGCGCCTCCCGCATTTCTGCCCTTGATCCGCCATGCTAAAGGCTTACGCGCCGCGCCGATTCCCGCCGGGAGCATCCGTGACCGACACGCCAGACGACCCATCCAGCCCTCGAACCGACGCTTCGGCCGAAAGCGGTTCCGCGCGCAATCCGGTCAAGGCGGCGGCGGACGAGTTTCGCGATGCGGCGGCGGAACTCGCCCATCATCTCGCCGCCCTGCCGAAAGCCGCCGCCGCCATTCTTCCTGCGCCGCGACGGGTCGAGGCGCGTCGCCCGCCGGCGGCTCGTGAGGCGCGGGCGGAAGACCCCGCGCCGGCGTCCGCCGAGGACGGCAAGGCCGCCGCGCCCGCTGCATTGCAGACGCCCGAGGAACAAGCCGCCGCGGCGCCGAAACTCGACCGTCCGGGCGAGCCGCCGATCATCGCCCGCCGGCTCGGCGCGGACGGACCGGCGCAGCGCGACATCATGGAGCCGCAAGCGGAACGGCCGAGCGCCGCCGAGCGGGCGAAATCGCGTCACAAGCTGAAACCGCCAAAGGCCGCCGGGGACGCCGCCGCGCCGAAGCCGCGCCGCCGGCTGCTCGGGGAATTCGCCCTGCTTTGCGTATCCCTTCTTCATCTCGGCGCAATCGCCGGCCTTGGCGCCGTCTTTCTCGTGATCGCTCCGTGGCCGGAAGACGGCGCTGATCTGTGGGCGATCAACCGCACGCCGGCGATCGTCATCGAGGACCGGAACGGGCGCGAGATCGCGGCGCGCGGCGCCCGCTACGGCGAGGCCGCAGCGATCGACGAATTGCCGCCCTATCTCGTGAAGGCGTTCATATCGACCGAAGACCGGCGCTTTTATGAACACCACGGCGTCGATCTGCGCGGAACGCTGCGGGCGCTCATCACGAATCTTACAAAAAGCGGCCGCACGGAAGGCGGCTCCACCATCACGCAGCAACTCGCCAAGAATCTGTTTCTTTCGCCGGAGCAGACTTACATCCGCAAGATGAAGGAAGCGATGCTCGCCTTCTGGATGGAGGGGCGATATTCGAAAGACGAGATTCTCTCGCTCTACATCAATCGCATTTATTACGGCGCCGGCGCCTATGGCGTCGAAAGCGCCGCAAAAACCTACTTCAACAAATCGGCGCGCGACGTGACGCTGTCCGAAGCCGCGCTGCTCGCCGGTCTGCCGCAGGCGCCGTCGACGCTCGCGCCGACGCAAAACCCCCTCGGCGCCCAGGACAGGGCGTTCGAGGTCATCGACAACATGCGCGAAACCGGCGCCGTCACCGAGTTTGAGGCGCGCGAAGCGCGCAAGAACCCGCCGGTGATCGCGGTCGGCGTCGCCAATAACGACATCGGCTGGTTCTTCGATTATGTCGCTGAAAAGGCCCGCGCGCTCGCCGGGCCGGACGCCTATGACATCGTCATCCGCACGACGCTGGACCAGAAGCTTCAACGCGACGCCGAGGCCGCCGTGAAAGGCGGCCTTACCGTGGACGCCAAGGTTTCCGGCGCCATGCAGGGCGCCCTGATCGCCTATGACAATGACGGCGCCGTCCGCGCGATGGTCGGCGGGAGATCCTATGTCGAGAGCCAGTTCAACCGGGCGACGCAGGCCAAGCGCCAGCCGGGATCCGCATTCAAGCCGATCGTTTACGCGACAGGATTTGAGAACGGCCTGACGCCGTCGTCGCGTTTCGTCGACCAGCCGATCAACATCGCCGGCTGGAAGCCGGCCAACTACGACAACCAGTACCGCGGCTCGATGCGGGTCAGCGAAGCGGTCGCCAAATCGATCAATACGATCGCCGTGCAGGTCTCTGAGACGGTGGGCCGGCGGAAAGTGATCGAGATGGCGCGCCGCCTCGGCCTGTCGTCCGACATACCGGCGGGCGAAGCGGGAATCGCGCTCGGCGGTTTTTCGGCAACGCTTGAAGAGATCACCGCCGCCTATATTCCGTTCGCGGACGGCGGGCTCGGCGTTCGCCCCTATGCGATCACTGAAATCACCGACGGCCGCGGCAAGGTGCTGTGGCGCCGCAAGGAAACGGCGCCGGCGCGCGTCATTGACCAAAAGGTCGCGAGGGATGTGACGCATGTTCTCTATCAGGTCGTCACGACCGGAACCGGACGCGCCGCCAATCTCGGAAACCGTCAGGCCGCCGGCAAAACCGGCACGACGAACGATTGGCGCGACGCCTGGTTTATCGGCTACACGGCGCAGATGACCGTCGGCGTCTGGGTCGGCAACGACGATTTCCAGCCCATGGACAGGGTGACCGGCGGCGCCATCCCGGCGAGAATCTGGAAGACGTTCATGGTCGCCGCTCATGCCGACCTGCCGCGGGAGCCGCTCGACGGCGCCTATCCCGCCGTCACTTACACCGAAGGCGGACGGCTCTTGAGCTTTTACCAGGATATCGCTGACGCCTTTCGCCGCGTCCGTCGCGACGGCGATGAGCGCCGCGGGTTCAAAGAGCGCTAGCCGGATCAGGTCTCCTTGCCGGATTGCAATGCGACGCCTTCACGGCGCCGCATTCGCAACACATTATGAACCATCCCGCGCGACACTCTCATTGCAGTTGACTGCGTGAGGAATTCCCGATGGCTTCCGGCGTCCAGCCGCAAAGGCGCAAGAAATCGCAGCGCGCCATTCTGAAAGACGCGCTTCCGTGCGGCGCCGACGACGCCCGCGCGATCGCCCCGCGCGGCGAATATGAAGTGTCGGAAATGCGGTCGGGCGGCGTGTGCGCCATCGGTCTTTGCTCCTGCGCGACGCAGAACCGGTTCACGCTCTCTTTCGATGCGTTCCTCCAGCACCTCAACGAGGGCCGGATCGCCGTTGTCCGGCGGTGAGAAGCGCTGCGCTCTTTAATCGAGCGCATAGATTATAACTATTATAATTATAAATTTGACTGATTCAGGGGTTCAGGGTCTATCCTCGTCCGCAACCATCGCATGAGCGGCGGGTTCCCGATTCCCGCTCTGTCAGGCTGGTAAGGCCCTCTCTCCCCCGCCTTACCCGCACCGCGCGGCGCGCTCCACTCTCCCCCGGATCGCGCCGCGCCCCCTGCCCGGGGACCCCGGCGCTCCCTAGAATGCGCGCATGGATTTTTCCGGGCGAAGCGATGATGGTTGCTTCATGGGTCAGGACGGGCATGCGAGATTCGACGGCGCGACGGCCAGGCCCGGCGCCTATCGCGGCGTTCTTTCGGAAATCTGGCGCGCTGTCTGCGCCGCCTATCTGAAGATTTCCGGCTGGAAGATCAAAGGAGATTGGCCGCGCCAGTTTCCAAAGATGGTGCTTGTGGCTGCGCCGCACACATCGAACTGGGACGGCGTCAACATGCTCGCCGCCGCAGGGTACTACCGCATTCCGCTCAAATGGATGGGAAAGAAGGAGCTCGTCGAGGGGCCGTTCGGCGGGATCGTCCGCCGCCTCGGCTGCGTGCCGGTCGACCGCAAGGGCGGAAGCGACCTCGTCCGGCAGATGCGCGAGGCGTTTGAAGCGGCCGAGCAGATGGCGCTCGCAATTCCGCCCGAAGGAACGCGGTCAGCCGTCAAGGAATGGAAGACCGGCTTTTATCACATTGCGCTCGCCGCCGGCGTGCCGCTCGTGATGAGCGTGCTCGACTATGGCGCGAAAACGATTTCAATTTCCGGCGCGCTGACGCCGAGCGGCGATTATGCGTCGGATCTCGTCAAGATAAAGTCTCATTACGACCGGGCCAAAGGTCTTTACCCGGACGAAAAAGTCAAAGGGGCGAAACGATGACTTCCCTGTTTTCCGCCGAAGGCGGGTGCGATTGCGGCGAAATCAGGTACCGGGTCGAGGACCGGCCGCTTTTCGTTCATTGCTGCCATTGCCGATGGTGCCAGCGCGAGACGGGCGCTTCCTTTGCGCTGAACGCGATGATTGAATCGGACCGCGTCGTCACGCTGAAAGGCGCGCCCGAAACCGTCCTGACGCCGTCGAATTCCGGCAGGGGCCAGAATATCGTGCGCTGCCCGACTTGCAGGATCGCACTCTGGAGCCATTACTCAGGCGCCGGCGAGAAGGTGAAGTTCGTCCGCGTCGGCACGCTCGACAACCCGGACCTTCTGCCGCCGGACATCCATATCTTCACCGCCTCGAAACAGCCCTGGGTCGTTATTCCGCCGCGCGCGCTCAGCGTGGAAGAGTTTTACGACTGGCGCGAGGTCTGGCCCGAAGAAGCAAAGAAGCGCCGGGCGGCGATGAGCGCCGGATCGGCGGGCTAGCGGGCGCCGGAAACGCATCCGGTCAATGACGGCCGCCGCGCAGGACCGGAAGAGACCGGCGCCGCCGCTTAAAGCAGCTTGACGGGTTCGTCCCGCGGACGCGGCTTGACGACCCAGCGCCCGCCCTCCTTGCAGGCGACGCCTTCCCAGAGGTCCGAACGCCCCTCATAGGAAATCCTCTGTTCGTATCTGCGGCAGGCCGTCGCCTGGCGCCGCGGGCCGCCCGCAAGATCGAGCTCCGTTCCCGGCGCCTTCACCATCAGGCTTTCATGGACATAGCCGACGATTGTCCGTTCGACTTCAACCAGCATCCACGGCTTGCCGACAACCTTGCCGACGACGGTGACGCCGGTTCCTGAAACGAGCTGACCGCGCGATGGAAAGTCCGTTGACGGACCAGTCCGCAGATTGGCGTTTCTCGTCAGCGCGAACAGGCCCTTTTCGGTTTCATAGGTCTCGTCCAGCGCGAGGCCCTCCGCCGCCGGCGGACAGTCATAGGGATCGGCCTTGAGATTGCCGACGCACGCCTCCCGCGCCTTGACCCAGCCGAAGGACGAGGGCCCGCGCCAGTCGAAACGCTCGCCGACGCCGCCCTTTTCGACCGCCTGAAGGAAAGCCGGCTCCAGCGCCCGCGCATCCGCCGAGGGAAGCTCGGCGCCGAGCGCGGACGCCGACGCATAATTGTCTCCGCCGCCGAAATCGACGCCCGAGCCCCCGGCGCATGCGGAAACGAGGAGAGCGGCGGAAAAGACTGCGGCGCGCATTCACGGGGCTCCAGCAACGGGAAAGTAGCGATTTATTAACGGCTCGGGCCGGCAACGGCAAACTTTCCGGCGCGCCCGCAAGCGATTTTTTTACGGTTACGCGGAATTATCCCTCACTGGCTGAGGAAAGCATCAACATGGCCGCACAGACCGGGACCGTCTCGCGTCTCAAACAGCTCATTGAGGTCGCGCGCGAAGGCACGACCGAGAGGCGCGCCGACCTGCTCCGGGAAATCACCGACGTCTTCATGGCGGCGCCGGACCGGTACACGTCCTCCGAAATGCAGCATTTCGACGTCATTCTCTCAAAGGTGACGGAGTCGGTTGAAATCGCGCTGCGGATCGAGATCGCCGAAAAGCTGGCCGATACGCCGAACGCGCCGCACAATCTCGTTCGCCAGCTGGCGCATGACGAAATCTCCGTCGCGCAGCCGATTCTCGAGCGAAGCCCCGCCCTGACCGAAGAGGATCTCATCCGCGTCATCCGGCAGCGCACGCAGGATCACATGAAGGCGATTTCCCGCCGCCGCGAGGTTTCGCCGACGGTCTCGGCCGAGCTCGTCGAGCGCGGCGGAACGGAGGTCCTGGTCGCGCTCGCCGAGAACAAGGGCGCCAGGATCGCCGGCGAGACGATGAACCGGCTCGTCGAGCATTCACGCTCGGCGCCGGAGCTTCAGGCCCCCCT
>CALKYG010000383.1 GCA_938003575.1 uncultured Alphaproteobacteria bacterium | reverse complement strand
ATATATTACGACAACCAGCAGTTGTCACACTATATTTCATAGGCCAAATCAACTTTATTATTTTATTTACAGCGCTGCGTCATTTTCCCCTCAGCTAGTGCAAGGGGATTTGCGTATGAATGCGCCTGGGCGCCGACTGAGAAAGTCGGCCATCGTCTTAGCGGCGAGCGTCGCCGCCTATGCGTCGGCGACGGCCGCTTATGCGGCGGGCACCGATGCGGGGACGTCCGTCTCGAACAGTTTCACGCTCGATTATCAGGTCGGCGGAGTATCGCAGACACAAATTGACACGTCTGGCTCCCCGACGACGTTCACCGTCGACCGCAAGGTCGATGTCACTGTGTCGACAGCGGTCAATACGAGCGTATCACCGGGCGAAACGGGCGCAGAGCTTGTCTTCGGCGTGACCAACAACGGCAACGACAACATCGCCTACCGGTTGAGCCTCGCTGATGTCGGCGCCGACGCCTTCGATATCGGAACCTATACGGCGCGGTACTACGTCGATGCCGGCGGCGACGGCATCTTCACGCCGGGCGTCGATGACGCGGGCGCCGGCGTCTCCTACACCCTTGGATCAGGCGTCACTTCGGATGTCGCACCCGATGCGACCGTCTGGGTCGTCATCTCAGGCGATGTTCCGGGCGCCGCGACAAACGGCCAGACGGACGGCGTCATCCTTATCGCCGATTCATACTATCCGACAGCTTCGCTGGACGGCTCATACAGCGCGACGCCAGGCACGAATATTACAACGGCCGGGTCCAACGCCCTTAACGGTGAGGCCGACAGCGTACTCGCAGACGCCGCGGGCGACAGTGACGCCGCAAACGACGGCGCGCACTCGTCTACCGCGACCTATACGGTCTCGGCCGCGTCGCTTTCGGCGTCGAAGACGGTCGCAGTTGTCGCCACCAACCCGACCAATTGCGCGACCGACGCAATCTCGGGCGGTTTTGCAACGCCCGGCGCATGCATCGAATACGTCATCTCCGCTGCGAACGCCGCCGGCGCATCGGCGACAGCGGCGAACATCGCGATCAGCGACGTGCTGCCCGACGAAGTCCAGTTCGTCTCAGCAGCACAAGCCGGATTCTCCGTCGCCGGCGTCCTTTCGACGCCGGGCGGCGCCTGCGTCACAGGCTGCACGGTCGGCCTCTCCGGAGCATCGTTGGCGCCGGGCGCTACAGGAACTGTCACGATCAGGGCTCTCGTGAGGTAACCGCGACCGGCATATCGCGGGTTCGATGAGCCGCCGCATCGCGAAACCGATGCGGCGGCGTCGTCGCAAAAAGAGGGGCTTATTCCTGGGGGGCTGAGAAGCTCGGTTTGAGTGGCTTGTAGGGGCGTCATAGAGGGGTTTTCGCGGCTAATTGCCGCCGCCGCCGCGCTTGCTTCGGCTGCAATAGGGCGCGCCGACGCCGCCGTTCTCGGCGCTCAAGTCGATAATGTCGCCCACGTCACTTACTCGACGGGCTCCGGATCAGCGAGCGTGTCGACGGCCGCGGCGAGTTTCACGATAGAGGCCGCACGCACTCCGTCGACCATTGAGTTCTACCGATTTGCGCCGAACGCGCCGGACAGCATAACGGTCATGCTGAACGGCTCGGACCTGATGACGGCGGACGGGTCGTTTCAACCGGTTGGACCGCTCACCGCGGCCGGCGGCGCCGCCGTATACACGGTCTCACCCGTGAGGATCGCTCCAGCGTCGGCCTATTTCTCCGGCGAGCCGATCATCGTTCGCGTCGCCGATGCAGGACAAAACGGCGACCCCGCGAGAATCGAGACGGTCATTGCGACGGTGCGCACCGAAAACGGCGATTTCGTCAGGCTTCGCCTGTACGAAAGCGGCCCTGACACTGGAGTCTTCTACGCCTGGATCGCTAGCAATGCCGGCGCGCCGACACAAAATGACAGTATACTGACAATAGTGAACGGCTCAACCATTGTGGCGCGATATCAAGACCCGTTTGACGCGACCGAGGTGTCGACTGACACCGCCGCCGCCGATCCTTTCGGCCGAGTTTTCGACGGCCTCACCGGCGCACTCGTCGACGGCGCCGTCGTCTCGGTCGTCGATGATGCGACTGGCGCACCGGCGCGGGTTTACGGCATCGACGGAATCTCCTCCTATCCCGCTACAGTGACTACAGGACAAAACGTCGCCGACGCCGCCGGCATGATCTATACACTCGGACCCGGCGAGTTCCGCTTTCCGATCATGATGCCCGGAACATACCGACTCATCGTCTCTCCGCCTGCGGGATACTCCGCCCCGTCGACTCTTTCGCCCGCCGCGTTCGGTGCGCTGCCGAACGCCCCCTTCACGATCATGTCAGGCTCTTACGGACAGGCCTTCACCTTGACCGCCACGGCAGATGTCGAAGTCGACATCCCGCTTGATCCGCAGACAGATCTTGTCGTCCGCAAGGCCGCTGACGTCGAGGCCGCTTCGATAGGCGATTTCGTGCGCTATCGCATCTCAATCGAGAACCGCGCGTCGACTACGGCAGCTTTCCGCATCGTTGACATGCTTCCAGAAGGTTTTCGGCACCAGGCGGGGTCGACTCGCCTTGACGGCGCGCCGATCCCGGATCCGGCGGTTGGCGCCGATGGGCGCACGCTCAACTTCCACGCAGGCCTTCTCGCGCCGGCGTCGATTGCCGAGCTCGCTTATGTGGTCGAAGTTGCTTCGGGCGCGCGGCGCGGTGCTGCGGTCAATCGCGCGCTGGCGGTCAGCGCAGCCGGCGCTCCCATTTCAAACCGCGCGGAAGCCTCTATCACGATTGAGGATGACTTCTTCCGCGAGAGCCTGACCATTGTCGGTCGGATCATCGAGGATGGGTGCAACGCTGACGGCGGAGCGGCGAAGAACCCTCGCGCCGGGAAAGGCGTCCCCGGCGTGCGTCTCTATATGGAGACGGGCGCGACGACAGTCGCTGACGAGAACGGCCTTTTCCATTTCGAGGACGTTCTCCCACGAACGCATGTGGTTCAAGTCGACGAAGAGAGCCTTCCCGCTGGCTATGAGCTTGTTCAGTGTAGTGATGACACACGCCGCGCCGGTTCGGCTCGTTCGCAGTTCGTCGATGCGAGAGGCGGCAAGGTATGGCGCGCGAACTTCTACGCGCGCAGGACCGGCGCGAGGGCGCCCGACGAACCCACAGAGGAAAAGGCGCCTTTCAACGCCGAAAAGGAATATCTCGCTTTTGACAAGATCTGGCTCAATCAACAGTCGGACGCCGGCCCCGCCTTTGCCTATCCGGCGGAAGGAGTGACGCCGTCTGCCCGCTCGGCGAATATCGGGATCAAGCACGCGGCGGGCCTTCGTGCGACCCTTTACCTGAACGGACATGAAGTCGCGGCGGAAAACTTCGCGGGCCGCGACGTGTCGATCATGCGCACGATTGCACTGTCGCGCTGGAGGGGTGTCGATCTTTTAGAAGGCGTAAATCGCATCGAGGCCGTAATCGCCGATGAGAGCGGCCGGGAAGTCGCGCGGATCGCGCGCAATATCGACTTCATCGACAAGGCGCAGCGCGCCTTTATGCTGCCGGAAAAAACGCGCGCCTTTGCTGACGGAAAAACCCGGCCGGTCATTGCGCTCAAGGTGACGGACGGCGCGGGACGCCCAGTGCGCGCCGGACATATTCTCGAGGTCGGGATCGATCCGCCGTTCCGGTCCGCTGCGCGTGAGGCGATCGAACGCCGCGCGCCGCTCGACGCGCCATTGTCGGCAATGGCGGGCGTTTCGGTAGGACAGAACGGCGTTGCGCTCATCGAACTTGAGCCGACTGTCGAAACCGGGCTTGCCCGCATCAGGGTGAAGCTAGAAGACGGGGCCGAGAAATCATTCACCACGTACATCAGGCCGGCGCTACGCGACTGGATCGTTGTCGGTCTTGCGGAGGGCGACGCCGGGCTTGAGCGCCGGGACGGCGCCGCAAAGAATCCCGACAGTTCAGCGCTGATCGGCGACGGCCGTATTGCGGGCTTCGCAAAGGGCGCCGTCAAAGGCGGTTGGCTGGTGACGATTGCCGGCGACAGCGCGACAAAGCGGGCCTCTGCTGACGACGACCTCTTCGACGTTGTCGATCCTGATGACCGATACCCCGCTTACGGCGACGGCTCGAACCAGCGATTTGAAGCGCAAAGCCGGTATCCTGTTTATCTCAAAGCGGAAAACAGCGGCTTCAAGGCGCAGTTCGGCGATTACGACACCGGTATGACCGACTCGAGGTTGTCTCGGTATAGTCGCCGATTGTCAGGTCTTCAGACGGTTTACGAGGGTGAACGCTTTGCTTTCACCGGCTTCGCCGCTGAAACCAATCAGGCGTTTGTCAAGGATGAACTGGCGGCGGACGGGACTTCAGGTCCCTATCGCCTCTCTGCGTCGCCACTCGTGCGCAACTCGGAAACCATCATTGTTGAAACGCGGGATCGCTTTCGCCCGGATGTCGTCATCGGCGCGGTGACGCTCCTGCGATATGCGGACTATGATATCGACTTCGAAACGGGTGAGATCATCTTTCGGCTTCCAGTTCCTGCGTCGGACGCCGCGTTCAACCCGAACGTCATTGTCGTCGATTACGAAACGGCGGCGCCGGTCGACCGCAACCTCACCGCGGGAGGGCGAGCCGCTATGCGGTTCCTCGCGGGCCGCGGTGAGGCGGGCGCAACTTACATCCATGAGGAGTCGCCGGGCGTGGCCGGCGAACGGACGAATCTTGCTGGCGCCGACGTCAAGCTCGATCTGACCCAGAAAGACCAGGTTCGCCTTGAATATGCGACGACGCTGCGCGACGGGCCGACGGGTGATGATCGCTCCGACGCGATCCTTGCCGAGGTCAGCCATACCGGAGAGCGGCTGTCGGCGAAGGCGTACTACTCGCGCATGGAACCCGAATTCGGCGTATTGCAGCAGACCTCCGCGACTGCCGGGGTGTTGAGGTACGGCGGCGAGGCAAATCTGAAAATCGCGCAGTTTGAAAGCAGGTCCGGCGCGCGGCGCGGCGCGCGGTATGTCGATGTAAAGGCCTACCGCGAAATGAATCTCGCGACCAGCGCGTCGCGCGACCTCGTGGAAGCTGTATTGCGCCAGGAATCGACCTCGACATCCGGCGCGATAGGGTTGCGTGCGGTTCGGGAGGAGCCCCAGTCCGGCCCGGTTCGCAAGGCGCTATTGTCGCTCACTTCAGTGAAGCAACAGTTTGAGAAGATCGGCCTGTCGCTCCGCCGCGCGATCGAGGAGGGCCACCCCGGTCCGCAG
>CALKYG010000382.1 GCA_938003575.1 uncultured Alphaproteobacteria bacterium | reverse complement strand
CGCATCGCGTCGCAAGGAGACCAATAATGCCGCAATTCGACATGATCGTCATCAACGCAGATGACGCCAAAGACTCGACGATTGAAAATCACACAGCGGGGAAACCGCTGCGGGAAGGCGGCGGCGACGAGACCTATCGCTGCGGCGCTTGCAAGACGAAGCTCATGGTCAATGTCGCGCATCGCGACGCCCATGGCGTCGTCGTCAGGTGCGGCAAATGCGGCAAGATCAATATCGAGCCGCATCACCATCATCATTAGGCGGCGCGACGCCGGAAACAGGAATTGAGCGCAGCGTCCTGTCGCCGCCGCTCTTGGCGGCGGCGTATTCTTTCGGCGTCATTCCGGTCATTTCGCGAAACTCGCGGATGGCGTGCGGCTGGTCTGCAAAGGCGATCGGCTCCTCGCCATGCGCATCGCGCTCCCACGGGCGCGGATGAAGGCGCCGGATCATGCGATCGATGCGGAGCGCACGCTGATATCTCTTTGGCGAAACGCCGAATTGTTCTTCAAATGCGCGGCGAAACTGTCGCTCCGACAGGTTCGCGGCTTTTGCCGCCTCTGCGACAGCGCCGCCGTCTTTTGTCGCAAGGATCGAAACCGCGTCGTTAAAGGAACGCACTTCTCGCGCGTGTGAAAAACGAGCCCTCAGCGCCGGAACAATGCGTTGCGCCCATGCTTCAAACGGCTCGTCGGGCGATGGATCAATCGCCGCGGCGAATTTGCCTTCAGTTGCAGCAAGGTCCAGAATTTCCCCGATCGCCGCGCTCGTCGGGACCGGCAGGAGCGTGCGCATTCCATTCGGCGTCAATGCGATCCCGTAAGCGTCAATATCGCGGCGCGCATAGCCATAGGCCCAGTCAAATCGCGGCCCCCACATCGCAAGGCGCGGCGTCTTCATCCAGCGTGCATTCGCATTTCTTGCGCGCACCCAATAGGGATCGGCGGCCTGAATCTGGATCGCGGCGCGCAGTTCCGGAAATATCCTCACGACGCCGCCGTCGACGCTCTCCCGGCGGTGAACGAAAGCGGAGACGAAGGGCGCAAGTTCCGCGGGCGGCGAAGAATGGAACAGGGCGGGTTGCGGCGTCATGGCGGTATTGCTTCATCCTCGCCGCATGGCCGAAATATTCAAGCCTGGCCGGGCGCTTTAAGGTAGCTCTGCGCCGACAGTCAGAGGATTTGATGACCGCGCCCCAACCCGCCCTATCGCCCTTCGCCGCAAGGCCGCTCCTGATTGCGCTCGCCCTGTCGGCGGCGCTCGTCTTCACGACGGTCAGCGGCGACTTGTTGCGGCCGTTTCTAACCATCGACCCCGTCAAGAGCATTCCCTATTTGCGATCGGCGCTGACCTCGCTTGGGGATGTCATCGTCATTATCGCGCTTGTGTCGCTGGCGGGGAAGCGGTCGCCCGCCGCCGTGATCGGGCTGGCCGGATTGTCGGCGCCGGTCATCCGCCCGCTGATCTGGGGCGCTGCGGTCTTCGCGCCGACGCTTGTCTATTCGATCTGGAAAGCGCCGATCGCGGAGTTCGAACCAGGGCTCTGGTGGACCGGGATCGGCGGTCCGTTCGCGGAGGAGCTTGCCTATCGCGGGCTCGCCGTCGGCGTCTTGATGCGCCTTGCCGGCTGGCCGCTATGGCCTGCGTGCCTGCTGCCGGCGGCTTTTTTCGGCGGCGTCCATATGTGGCAAGGCGAAGACCCGATGAGCATCGCCGGCGTTGTCGCCGTCACGGGATTGGGCGGTCTCCTGTTCGGCTGGCTGTTCGTGCGGTGGAACTACAATTTGTGGCCCGCTGTCATCCTGCATGCGGGGCTCAATCTTCAATGGTCGATTTTCGATCTTGGCGAGAACGCTATCGGCGGAGCGACCGGAAATATCCTGCGGCTTGTCATTGTCGCGCTGGCGATCGCGCTGACAGTCGTTCTGGCGCCTAGGAAGCGATAACCCTATCGCCGACGGCGATGTCGCCGAGCGCGCGCGGCACGGCGTTCATGCCGAAAATGACGCCGTTGATGCGCGAGTCCCATGAGGGGTGAACGCGCGCGAGGGCGGCCAAGGGCTCCTTGCCCATGCGCCGGCCCGTTTGCTGATCCGTCGTCGTCACGATGCAGCGGTCCGACGGCTTGACGAGGTCAAGAACCACGTCGCCCATCTTCAGCAGGCGCCAGCGATCCTCCGCCCAGGGCTCCTCGCAGTCGATGACGATATTCGGGCGGAAGCGAGCCATCGGAACCGGCTCGCCGCCATGCGCGCCAATATCTAGATTGAGCGCCTTCAAGGAACCTGTCGTCGTCACCAGAATCGGGAACGCGTCGGCGAAGCTGACGGCGACAGGAGCCGGCGTCCAGATGCTGGACTTTTCACGGCGCGCCTTCTCGTCCATGAAGACGAGCTCGGCGTTTTCGCCGATCAGCGACGAGAGCCATTTTCCCGCCGCTTCATCGGCGAGCGCGGCGGAAACATGCGCGTCCCAGACGACGACTTGTCGGCGTTTCTCGCCGGGAGGCCGGCGCGCGCGCAAGGGCGGCGCGCCTTCCGCCGACAGAACCAGGGCGTCGTCCTCGATCGCGGCGTTGATCGTCGCAAGGCGCGGATGCGTGCGCTGCGTCAGGAAGACGCCCGCCTCATCAACGACGAGCCAGCGCCTGTCGCCGGCGAGGCCGCGGGGCTCGACCCGCGCGCGCGTCACGTCGACGGCGCGCATTCCCTTCACGGGGTGAATGTGAAGCGATGCGACGCGCATCTCTCAGAACATCGACTCCGCCAGCGTCTCGGCGACGCCCGGCGGCGGCGTCGACGACGCCGGCACGAAGAAATCGGGGAATAATTTCCGCGTCGGGTCGACGCGGTATTTTTCGAAATCCCTGACGCCGTGTTCGTAAAGAAACGTGTCGTCAATGATGAAATTGCCGGTGAAGTCGCGCGACGGCTTCGTCA
>CALKYG010000381.1 GCA_938003575.1 uncultured Alphaproteobacteria bacterium | reverse complement strand
CAATCGTCGTTTCCAATGGCGGCGTTCGCACGCCGGACAGCCCTCTGGTCGACCGCATCATTGTTGAAGACCGGTTCGACGCCGCTGACGATTACATCGCCGGCCGAGCCGGTCCGACGGCGATCATTGTCACCGCAGACATCCTTCTCGCCGACCGCTGCCTGAAGGCCGGCGCATCCGTGATTGCGCCGGACGGCAGGGCGATGACGGCGAATTCAATCGGCGCCGCGATCGCCATGCGTGCGATCATGCAGGATTTGCGCGGCAGCGGCGATCCAACTGCGGCAGGCGGGCAAAGGCCCTTTTCAAAACGGGACCGCTCGCAATTCCTGCAATCGCTCGACGCCGAGATTGTCCGGCTCAAGCGATCCTGACCCGCGCTAGCGCCTTATCCGGCCGGCTTTCCGCCGTTCGCCGGCCTGATGGCGGAGAAAGGCCGGAAACAGCGCCATTTCTTCGCGCGGCGGCGCTCCGTCAGCCAAGCGGAATATGTTCTCATAATAAAACGACATTGCAGCAAACCCGTTCAGCGCCTTGATGAAGTCGTTTTTCGAATTGGGGCCCCAGAATCCGTTTCCGAGCCGCAGCGACTTTTCGTAACGCGGCGCTTCCTCGATCGCGCCGGACAACAGCTTCGCACAAATGTCAGGATCGACGCACATCGGACGCGCAAGGCCGATGAGATCAGCGGCGCCCGAGGCGAGAGCCGCGTCCATCGCCGTTCGCGATCTGAACCCGCCCGTCACCATCAGCGGCATCCTTGCGACGCGCGCCGCTTCTTCAGCGTAGTGGAGGAAGTAAGCCTCGCGCGCTTTTGTCGAATGACGCTGTTCCTCGGCGGGCTCGATCCCCTCGATGTCCATCATTCTAGGCTGCTCGTATGACCCGCCGGAAATTTCGAGGAAATCGATTCCCTCTTCATTCAGCCACTCGACGACCTGCAGGCATTCGTCGAACGAAAAGCCGCCCTTTTGAAAGTCGGACGAGTTGAGCTTGACCGAAACCGGAAATCCAGAGCCGACTTTGGCGCGCACCGCCGCGACGACGCGCAAGAGCAGGCGTGCGCGGTTGCCGAGACTGCCGCCCCATTCGTCCGTTCGCCGGTTCGCCTTCGGATTCAGAAATTCCGAAATGAGATAGCCGTGCGCGCCGTGGACCTGCACGCCGGAAAACCCGGCCGCTTTGCAGACCGACGCCGCATGCGCGAAACGCTGGATGACGTCCTCAATCTCATCCGCCGCGAGCGCGCGGGGCGCGCCGAACTGGCCGCCCGGCAGGTCGAGGGCGATCGCCGACGGCGCGACGGGCGTCCTGTTGACGTAGATCGGCGTCTGCCGTCCGGCATGAGAAAGCTGGACGATGATTTCAGCGCCCGTCCCGGTGGCGGCGGACGCAAACGCTTCGAGCGCCCGCATAGCGGCCGCATCCTGCGGCCCGTCAATCGCCACATTGCCGGGCCGCTCAAGATAGCGCCGGTCGACCTGCACATTGCCCGTAATCAGAAGGCCGGCGCCGCCGGCCGCCCACCGGCGGTACAACACCTCCAGCCGCCGCGTCGCGCGGTTCGTATCGTCGGCGAGACCTTCCGTCATCGCCGCCTTCACAAGCCGGTTCTTCAGCCGGACGCCGCAGGGGAGCGTGATCGGGTCGGCGATGGTCACGGCCATGGAACGGCAAACCTCAACGTGTTCAAGGTAAACGACGTCCGGCAGTTTCACCCTGATTCGAGACAGCCCGTCCCGGTGCTGGCACGCCGCTTGCGTGGATGTCTGCGAATTCTGAATTGTCCTTGCACCGGACCTCCTGCGCGAGGCCGCCCCTTCAACCGGGCGGCCTCTTTTTGCAGCCTGTCCGCCTTATTCCTTGAGCCGCCCATATTTTCTGAGCGCCGCCTGCAATCGGTCATGAGGCAATTCGTGCACCGTGTAGCCGTTGATCCCCGTCATCGTCTCCGCCGCGATCAGCGCATTGACGATCGCTTCCTCGACGGCTTCGACCGTCGCAAGGAAAAGCGGCCCCATCGCATCGTTCGGGACGAATTCGACATTCTGGTTTTCAAGCCGATAGGCCGCCTTTGAATTCGCCGTCGAAAAGGCGATGAAAATGTCGCCCGATCCATTCGACGCATACGAACCCATCCGGCCGAGGCCGAGCGAAGCGCGTTGCGCGATTCGGCGAAGCTGATGAGGCAGAAGCGGCGCGTCTGTCGCGATGACGACGATGATCGATCCATGCTCATCATCTTGCGGCGCGCCGGGAAGCAGGTCGGGTATCTCTTCACCGATCGGAACGCCCGCAATGCGCAATGTTTTCCGAATGCCGTAATTGGACTGAACGAGCGCGCCGATCACATACCCGCCCTGTTCTTCGTCGAGCACGCGCGATGCTGTGCCGATGCCGCCCTTGAACTCATGCGTGATCATCCCTGTTCCGCCGCCGACATTTCCTTCCGCGACCGGACCGGTCTTCGCGCCGTTCAACGCATCGAACGCATCTTTTTTAGTTACGTGAAAACCATTGATGTCGTTGAGATCGCCGTCCCATGTTTCGGCGACGACCGGCAGCGACCAGAAAACATCGGGCTCGCCCGGCAGCGCCTCATAAAACTTGTTTTTCACCTGCCATTCGATGACTGCGTCATGCACGACGCCGACCGAGTGGGTGTTCGTGATCATCACCGGTCCTTCGAGAAACCCGGACTCGGTGATCCATGTCGTTCCGGTCATTTCGCCGTTCCCGTTGAGCGAATGCCAGCCGGCGAATACGGGGTCGTAAGTGCGCCCGCGCGGCAGGATCGCCGTAACGCCGGTTCTGACCGGTCCCTTGCCGCGAACAAGCTTGCCTGAACCCTTGATGATTGTCTTGTGGCCGACCTCGACGCCCTTGACGTCGGTGATCGCATTTAACGGCCCCGGCGTTCCATCGAAGGGCACGCCGAGATCGCGCGCCCGGACAGGCGGCTCAGCGATCGCCGGCGTTGCGAGCACAAAAGCGAGCGCCGCCAGAATGGTGCGAAATGCCATGCCCCTGCCTCCAATCGGTCCCGCCGATCCTACTGTCGATAAATCTTGATGCGCAATATGCGAAAGCGCAGCATCGCGTGATGGACACGCTTCCTATCCTCACGGAAATCGACGGCCCGGTTTTCGTCGTCACAATCAACCGTCCGGAACGGCGCAACGCGGTTGATCGCGACTGCGCCGACGCGCTGGTCGCGGCGTTTGAGGCGTTCGATAAAGACGAGGACGTGTCGGTCGCCATTCTCACCGGCAATGGCGGCGATTTTTGCGCCGGCGCCGATCTGAAGGCGATTGCAGAAGGCGGCGGCAACCGCCTTGATGGCGGCGCGGAGAATTTTCGCCGCAACGGCCCAATGGGGCCGACGCGCATGGTCCTGTCGAAACCGGTCATCGCCGCCATTGAAGGAAACGCCGTCGCCGGCGGGCTTGAACTGGCGCTATGGTGCGACCTGCGCGTCGCCGCGCGGAATGCGACATTCGGCGTTTATTGCCGGCGCTTCGGCGTGCCGCTGATCGACGGCGGCACGGTGCGTCTGCCGCGCCTTATCGGCGGGGCGCGCGCGATGGACATGATCCTGACCGGCCGCAGCGTCAACGCGGAGGAGGCCTTTGGCTGGGGCCTCGCCAACCGCATCGCCGAACCCGGCAAAGCGCTCACCGAGGCGAAAGCCCTCGCACGCGACATCGCCAAACACCCGCAGACCTGCATGCGGAACGACCGCGCCTCGGCGATTTCGCAATGGTCGCTGACGGAACGCGCCGCGCTTGAGGCCGAATTCAAACTCGGCCTCAAAACCTTGCAATCGGGCGAGACGCTCGCCGGCGCCCAGCGCTTTGCAAAAGGCGAAGGGCGCGGCGGCAGGCCGCTTTAGCGCAACAATCCCTGTTTTGCTGCGCGCATCGAGTACCAGACGAAGAAAACGCAGCCCGCAAGGATCACGAGAAACATGATCATGTGCTCGCCAGCGCCCGGCATCGGCGAGATCACGAGATTGTGGACGAGGCTCAACGCGTAGGAAGCGAGCGATGCGACAAAAACAGGAACCGCGAGCTTGTTGCGGAGAAGAAGAAAGATCGCCCCGAGAAGGCCGCCCCAAACCCCGATCGCCCACACCGCGGTCAGCCATGCGGGCGCCTGATGCATGAAAGCGATCTGGGCCTCGGTCATGCCGGCCGATCTCATCCATTCATCGCCTTTCGTCTGCGTCATGAAATAGTCAAAGCAGCCAAAACCGTTCCACAGGATTCCGAGCGCGCCGACCGCCCACAAATGCCAGGGCGTCTTTGCGCCCGCGTCTGTCGTCATATCCCTCTCCCTCGCCAAATGGTATCCTGACGGTTACCATTCACCGGCGGACCAGGCAATGGGTGAAGGCGACATTTCCCCATGTGCTTGGCGCGGGCTCGGGATTCGGCCTATTTGACGCCTCCCGGCAGCGGAGTTCTGCAACAGGCGATGGCGGCGGCAGGTAGGCGTAAAGCGGCGCAGGACGACCTCTTTTCCAATTCTGGAGGCGATTACACCGCCAAGGATATCGAGGTGCTCGAAGGGCTTGAGCCCGTCCGCAAGCGCCCCGGCATGTATATCGGCGGCACCGACGAAAAGGCGCTGCACCATCTCTTCGCCGAAGTGCTCGACAACGCCATGGACGAAGCGGTCGCGGGCCATGCGAGCCGCATCGAGGTCGAGCTTTTCGAGGACGGTTTTCTTTCCGTCACCGACAACGGCCGCGGCATCCCGATTGATCCGCACCCGAAGTTCAAGAACAAGTCCGCGCTCGAAGTGATCATGACGACGCTGCATTCGGGCGGCAAATTCGAAGGAAAGGCCTATGTGACGTCGGGCGGTCTGCACGGCGTCGGGGTTTCTGTCGTCAACGCCCTCTCCGACGACCTCGTCGTCGAGGTTTATCGCAACCGCCAGTCATGGCGGCAGTCCTATTCCAAGGGCCATCCGACATCGAAGCTTGTCGAGGCGGGCCCGGCGCATAACAAGCGCGGCACAATGGTGCGGTTTCATCCTGATCCGGAGATCTTCGGCGCCAGGGCCGCGTTCAAACCGGCGCGGCTTTACAAGATGGCGCGCTCAAAGGCGTATCTCTTCGGCGGCGTTGAAATCCGCTGGCGCTGCGCGGCCTCGCTCATCAAGGATGAAACGCCGGCCGAGGCCGTCTTTCATTTCGAGGCGGGGCTTTCGGATTATCTCTCCTCCCTCATCAACGGCAAGCCGACGGTGACGGACGAAATGTTTTCGGGCCGCGTCGAGCGCAAGGAAGATAACGGCCACGGCAATGTCGAGTGGGCCGTCTGCTGGGGCGCGGCGGGGTTTGGTGAAGCAGACGGCTTCATCAATTCCTATTGCAACACGATCCCGACGGGCGAAGGCGGCACGCATGAAGCGGGCCTGCGCGCCGCCTTGTCGAAGGGGTTGAAAGCTTACGCCGATCTCGCCGGCAACAAGAAGGCCGGGAACGTCACGCCCGAAGACATCATGGGGACGGCCGGCGCGCTTTTGTCCGTGTTCGTCCGCAATCCGGAATTCCAGGGACAGACGAAGGACAAGCTTGCAACCGCAGAAGCGCAGCGTCTCGTTGAAAACGCGATTCGCCCGGCGTTCGACCACTGGCTCGCCTCGCACCCGAAACAGGCGAACGATCTTCTCGCCTGGGTCATCGACCGCGCGGACGAACGCATGCGCCGGCGCCGCGAGAAAGAAGTCAGCCGCGCGGCGGCGACGCGCAAACTCCGCCTTCCCGGCAAGCTCGCTGATTGCTCCCAAAAGGATCGTGAGGGGACGGAGATTTTCCTCGTCGAAGGGGACTCAGCGGGCGGCTCTGCGAAACAGGCGCGCAACCGCGCGACGCAGGCGATCCTTCCCCTGCGCGGCAAGATCCTCAACGTCGCGAGCGCGGGTCGCGACAAGATCGCCCAGAACCAGGAAATTCAGGATATCGCGCAGGCGCTCGGCGTCGGCCTCGGGCCCAAATTCGACCTCGACGAAATGCGCTATGAAAAGGTCATCATCATGACCGACGCCGATGTCGACGGCGCGCATATCGCGTCGCTCCTCATCACCTTCTTCTATCAGGAAATGAAGGGGATGATCGACGCCGGACGCCTCTATCTCGCGCAGCCGCCGCTCTATCGCCTGACCGCCGGCGGCAAGACGGTTTACGCGATGGATGACGCCGCGAAAGACGCGATCATCAAATCAGAATTCAAGTCCAATCAGAAAGTCGATGTCGGCCGCTTCAAGGGCCTTGGCGAAATGATGCCGGCGCAATTGAAAGAAACGACGATGGACCCGCGCAGCCGCGCGCTCGCCCGCGTCGTCATCGCCGACGACAAGCAGGACGAAGCCTCAGACCTCGTCGACCGCCTGATGGGCAAGAAGGCCGAAGCCCGCTTCCAGTTCATCCAGGAAAATGCGAGCTTTGTGAGAGACGAGCTGGATATTTGAGAGCGCGGGCGACGCCTCGCTCTTCATGCCGACGCGGGTCGCTTTGGGCGCGATTCTCAATCATCTCTGAAGCGCTGTTCAAGCGACCGACAATGAAGCATTGATCATGTTTTTGTTTCGCGGCGCGGCGTCAACCGAAACGGCGCGTCAACGCGTTTTTCAAGCCAGCGCTATTTCTTCGCAATCTTTTGCGTTTCAGCGAGATTGAGATCGGAACCCGGCGCCTTGCGAGGGGCCGGCTTTTTCTTCGGCGGCAGCGCGGCGTCGCGCTCGAGCCGCAATTGCTTGAGCTTTTCCGTCTTTTCGCGCTGCTTTTCCGCGGCGCGCCGCACCTCGTTCATTGCGGCGGTTTCGGCGGTCGCGCGCGCCGCCTTTTTTGTCGCGGGTGATGATCTGTCTGCCATTGTTTCGCCCTTCATGCGCGAATGAAAAACGCCGGGCCGCTAAGGCCCGGCGTTCATTTCACGGGATCGTCCCGAGGCCCTAGTTCGCCTTCAGATTCGCCGCCGAGCTCTTGCCGCGATCATTCTGAATTTCGTAGCTCACCG
>CALKYG010000380.1 GCA_938003575.1 uncultured Alphaproteobacteria bacterium | reverse complement strand
GGAGTCTCCCGCATTGTCGGGCCCGTCTTGCCTTGCCCCGCGGCAAAAATCCACCGGCGGCGCTGACATTTTGACCTGATTGTGCGTGGAGCGTCGCGCCATGGCGCCTTGACCGGCCCGGCGGCGCCGCAGTCCCCGCCTGACGGTCGATGCAGCGGGGCTCAACCGATCTTGAGGGAAATTTAGCAGGTGCAGCAACACGACCGCTTGCCTCGGGCGGCCCATGCTGAAATATGCGACGAGACCGGCCGACGCCCTTTCCGGCGCCGGCCCTTTTTCCATTCGCCGTCCGCCCCCGCCGCGCTAGGATGAGGGTTCGGCGGCAGGGACGGCAGGCCTGTTAAATGACGAAAGCGACTGAGGAAACTTCGATCGTCGTGCGTTTCGCCGGCGATTCCGGCGACGGCATCCAGCTTCTCGGCAGCCAGTTCGCCGATTCAACGGCGATCGCCGGGTCGGATTTTTCGACCTTTCCGGACTTCCCGGCGGAGATCAGGGCGCCGGTCGGCACGACCTTCGGCGTTTCGGCGTTTCAGATCAATCTCGGCGCGCGGCGAATCGCGACGGCAGGCGACGCGCCGGATGTTCTGATCGCGTTCAACCCGGCGGCGCTGAAAGTAAACCTGCCGCTGATGCCGAAGGGCGCGACGATCATCGTCAACACCGATGAATTCAACGACCGCAATTTCGCCAAGGCCAACATCAAGGCCGATCCGCGGACGACCGGCGAACTCGACGATTACCGGGTCATCGAAATTCCGATCAAGACGCAGACGCTCGAAGCGACGAAGCCCTCGGGCCTCAACAAGCGCGACGCCGAACAATGCAAGAATTTCTGGGGCCTTGGGGCGGTCCTTTGGATGTTCGGCCGCGACCGCGCGCCGATCGAGGCCTGGATCAACCGGAAATTCTCAGGCAAGCCCGACGTGCTCGCCGGCAACATGATGGCGCTCGCCGCCGGTCACGCTTATGCGGAAACCGCTGAGCTCTCCGCCGAAATTCCGCAATACCGCGTCGGCGCGGCGCCGATGAGAGAGGGCGAATACCGTTCGATCACCGGCGCGGAAGCTCTGGCGCTCGGCATCGCGGCGGCGGGCGAGCTTGCGAACCGGCCGATCCTTTTCGCCGGCTATCCGATCACGCCGGCGTCGGCGCTGCTTCACTACCTGTCGCGCCTCGGCGAACTCGGCGTTTCGACCTTTCAGGCGGAGGATGAAATCGCCGCCTGCTGCGCAGCGATCGGCGCCTCCTATGGCGGACAGATCGGGGTCACCTCGTCGTCGGGCCCGGGCATCGCGCTCAAAACCGAAGCGATCGGCCTCGCCATCGCAACGGAATTGCCGCTCGTCATCATCAATTCGCAGCGCGGCGGCCCGTCGACCGGCCTTCCGACGAAGACGGAACAGTCGGATCTCTATCAGGCGATCTACGGCCGCAACGCCGATGCGCCGGTTCCGGTGATTGCGGCTTCCGGTCCCGACGATTGCTTTGACGTCGCGATCGAGGCGACGCGCGTCGCGCTCCGCCACATGACGCCGGTGTTTCTCCTGACCGACGGCTATATCCAGAACGCCGCCGGCCCATGGCTCATCCCCGATATGGAGACTTACGCAAAGATCGACTGCAATGCGCCTCCCCCTGCTCCGCAGACGGATGATCCGGCTGACGTCAAGCGCGCGATCTGGAACCGCGATCCGGAGACAATGGGCCGCCCCT
>CALKYG010000379.1 GCA_938003575.1 uncultured Alphaproteobacteria bacterium | reverse complement strand
GCCCGAAGCGATCAAGACGACTTACGCATTCCGGTCGCTCCTCGACACCGGCGCGAAACTGACTTTCGGCTCCGACTGGCCGGTCGCGCCCTTGAATCCGCTGATGGGGATCGACGCGGCCATTTTCCGCCGCACGACCGACGGCCTCAATCCTGACGGCTGGGTGCCGGAAGAAAAAATCACGGGCGAGGAGGCGCTGACCGCCTACACCGTGACAAACGCCTATGCGGGCTTCATGGAAGATAAGGTCGGCACGCTTGAAGCCGGCAAATACGCCGACATCGTCGTTCTATCAGCGGACCCGACCATGGCGGATGAAACGTCGATCGGCGACATCATTGTCCTGCGCACGATTGTCGGCGGCGACACCGTCTACGCGGTGGGGGAGTAACACCCAATCCGCTCATTCCGGCGCCCGTCATTCCGGCGCCCGCGCGCGAACGCGCGCGCGAAAAGAAAGCCGGAATCCATCTCTACGACAGTCATGGACCCGGTTTTTGCCGGGGCGGGCGGATCAATAGAGGCCGGCAGAAAATGCGCCAAAGTTTCCGCATATCCCAAAGGCAACAAGCGGCAATATCATTTCACGGAAGGGCGATTTGTCGGTGAGGCCAGACCGTCGGTTTTCAAGCCACTTCGAAATCCATATGCCGTGAAAAAAAGCAAAATTCAAAATGACGGCTACATAAAACGAATAATGATCGGCAAGCAGCGATAGAGGAATAAGCAAAAGAGAATTTGCAATTGATAGATTCCTGAAAATCTTTGGTGACATCTCGTTCGCTTTCTTGCCTGGCGTCTTTACGTCGGACCAAGCGAAGTAGATAAATTATCTAGCGTATCCTGCAGCAGTCTTATCCCGACCAACCCCGCCAGCGCTGCAATCGCCGGCGTGACGTCGCCGAAGGGAACCTTGATCGTAGTCATGCCCATCGCCTGCGCGGGTTTCAGATTGACGCCGAGATCGTCAAGGAAGATGCAGGCCTCAGCGGGGAGGGCGAGCGCCTCCAGCATCATCTCGTAAATGCGCGGCTCCGGTTTCCTGATCCCGACCTTTGACGACTCGATGATGTGATCGAAGTCGTTGAAGATCGCCTGCAACTGCGCGCTGCGTTCCGCGCGGCGCGGCGAGCCGTCGGATTCGATCGAGGGAAAATTGTTTGTGATGC
>CALKYG010000378.1 GCA_938003575.1 uncultured Alphaproteobacteria bacterium | reverse complement strand
ATCCGCGAACGAAATCAATGCTGAAGATTTTTTTCAAAAATCGTCGTTAACGCCGTTCCGCGCGCCGTCTGCGCCAGCAGAAGATTTCACAAAAATCCCGCGCCGGCAGGCGCTCCGCAGGCGGACAATCAACCTGCCGGAGAATTCGCGGTCCGTTATAAAAACCGCCCGGTCGACGTCAGGCCCGACGGCGTCGGTTACAGGGGCGCGAAAACCGGCCTGGCGCTCACCCTCCCAAGGCGCGCCGGCCGATAGCCAAGGCGCCTGACCTGCCCTATAGGCGGTCGGCCTGCTCATGTCCCTCGCCCCTTCAATCCGCGTATTCCGCCACCGCTCTTACGCCCTTTATTGGGTGATGCGGCAATTGCTGTCCGGCTCGCGCCAGATGCAGGCGGTCGCGATCGGGTGGCAGGTCTACGACCTTGCGCGCCAGACGCGAAGCGTCGAGGAGTCCGCCTTCGTGCTCGGTCTCGTCGGGCTTGCGCAATTCCTGCCGGTGCTGCTTCTTTCCCTTGTCGGCGGTCAGGCGGCCGACCGATTCGACCGCAAGACAATACTGATCGTGAGCAATTGCGGACGCGTCATCGCGGGTCTCGCCCTCATCGCCAGCGTCCATATGCCCACGGACATCGCCCTGCCCATCGTCTTTTCCATGGCGGTGGTCATGGGCGCCGTGAACGCTTTCGCCCCTGCGGCGAGCAATGCGCTCTATCCGACGCTCGTACCTCGCGACGAACTTGCGAGCGCGATTGCATGGAACTCGCTCGGCTTTCAGGTGTCCGCCGTCACCGGCCCTGCGATCGGCGGCCTGCTCTACGCGATCGGCGGCGATGTCGTTTATGCGGTCAGCACCGCAATGGTCGTCGGCGCCATCATATCGATTTCACTGGCGAGGACGCCAAGACAGCAGCCGGTCGCAAATGCGCGCGGATGGAAAATGGCGCTCGAAGGCCTGCGCTATGTGCGCGATAACAGGATTGTCCTCGGCGCCATCCTTCTCGATCTCGTCGTCGTCTTTTTTGCTGGAGCGACCGCGCTTCTTCCCGTATTCGCGCGCGACATTCTGAATGCTGGCGCGGGCGGGCTCGGCCTCCTTCGCGCTGCGCCGGCCTTCGGCGCCGCCGTCGTCGCGCTCATCCTCGCAGTCAGGCCTCTCGAACGGCGCGTCGGGCCATGGATGCTGTGGTCGATCGTCATCTACGGCGCCGCAACGCTTGCTTTCGGCTTGTCGACGTCGTTTTGGCTGTCGATGGCGGCGCTTGCGGTCACCGGCGCGGCGGACATGGTCTCCGTCTATGTGCGCCAGGCGCTCATCCAGTTCGCAACGCCTGACGAAATGCGCGGCCGCGTCGCGTCAGTTTCCTTCATGTTCATTTCCGCGTCGAATGAGCTCGGCGAATTTGAATCCGGCGTCGCCGCCCGCTTTCTCGGTCCCGTCGGCGCGGTCGTCTTGGGAGGCGTAGTCGCCATGGCGGCCGGCCTTTCCTGGTTCCGGTTGTTTCCACGCATGGCGAAGGCCGACCGATTTGAAGAGCCGAAGATCCTCACATCGGAACCTGAACGGCTCGAACCGCAAATTGCGCCGCCGGCCTAGTCGCTCACCGCATCATGCCAGGTCTTGTACCGGCCCTGCCCAAGCACGGCGGCCTGCACCTGGCTATGCGCGGCGTTCAGCGCGTCCGACGCCTGCGTGTTCGGATGAACCGGCTTTCGAAGCGGTCTTTTGCCGGGCTGAAGGGCGATGATCTCGGCGATCGCGCGCGGCACGTCCATCGCATCCGTCTGATTTTGTCCGTTCAGCAGGCCGCGCGCCATCTCGAGGTGACCGGCGTAAGCATCCTTGCGCTCGGCGTCGACGCTATCGAGAAGCTCGTTCAAATATTGGGCGCCGTTCTGCCAGATCTTCGTCGGATAGCCGCCCGGCTGAATGATGGTCACTTCCACGCCG
This sequence comes from uncultured Alphaproteobacteria bacterium, assembly GCA_938003575.1. Lineage (GTDB taxonomy): Bacteria > Pseudomonadota > Alphaproteobacteria > Caulobacterales > Parvularculaceae > Amphiplicatus. The sequence goes on along the minus strand of CALKYG010000378.1, from coordinate 29,300 downwards.
AACGGCGCAAGTTCATACGCCATCGCCTCGAACATTGCTTCCCCGGCGAACTTCGTCGCGCAATAAGCGCCGATATTGGGCAGAACCAATCGGCCCAGCTGCGACGAAACCTGGACCAGCAAGCCCTCCCGGCGCGCCCGCATCTTCGGCAGGGCGGCGCGCGCAACGCGCTGATAGCCGAACAGGTTGACATCAAAGGCGCGGTGAAGGTTTTCCATATCATAGAACTCAACCGGCCCGGCGAGCCCGATCCCGGCATTGTTAAGCACCGCATCGAGCGCCCCGCCGGCGATTTTTTCCGCCGCGGACACGCCCGAGGCGACCTGATCATCCCTGGTGACGTCGATTTCGACGACTGAGAGCTTCAGCTTTTCCTGTGAAGCGATGTCCGCAAGCTCCACCGCTTCTGGGCGCCTGCCGCCCTTCAGATTGCGCATCGACGCAATCACATTGGCGCCGCAGCGCGCAAAATGCAGCGCCGAGAGGCGGCCGAATCCGGAGCTTGATCCCGTGATCAGCACTGACTTGCCGGAAAGATCGGCCGCATCAGCCGCAGCCCTGGCGGCGCCCGCCGCCGCAGCCGCACAGCCGATCGCCGCCGCGCCGCCAAGAAGGGCCCGCCGGTTCAGGGCACGGTCATTACTCATCGCAAATTTCCTTTTTTTATCCGGCGCCGCTCGCGCTCCGGCTTGAAGTCTACTACAGGGGCCGTAGATGGAAACGGGCGACGGACATGAAGCTTCAGGATTATCTCGAGCGCATCGGTCACGACGGCGGCGTGCGGCGCGATCTCGCCACCTTCAAGGCGCTGCATCGCGCCCACGCACAGAATATCCCCTACGAAAACCTGGACGTTCAGCTTGGGGCCCCCGTCACCCGCGACGCGAAAACTGTTTTTGAAAAGATCGTGACGCGGCGCCGGGGCGGCTGGTGCTATGAGATGAACGGCCTCTTGGGTTGGGCGCTGCGTGCGATCGGTTTCGACGTTAAGTTTCTGGCAGGCGGCGTCACGCGCGACGTCAGCGGCGACACGGTTGTCGGCAATCACCTCGTTCTCCTCGTCGACATCGACGGCGAACCGTGGGTCGGCGACGTCGGCTTCGGCGACGGACTGATTGATCCGGTCCCGCTGCGCGAAGGCGCGGCGGACGGGCACCCGCTTCAGGGAAACCTGACCCCGGTCGGGGACGGCTGGTGGCGCTATGCGAACGATCCCCGAACCGGGGGTCCGAAATTTGATTTCAATCCCGCCGTCGGGGACGAAAGCCTGCTCGAAAGGCACTGCGCCTTCCTGCAAACGGATCCCTCCTCTCCGTTCGTTCAGAACGCCGTCGTGCAGAGATGGCGGGGCGCGGAACATCTGTCGCTTCGGGGGCGCGTTTTGCGGCGGCTCACGTTAAACGCCGACCGGCGATCGCTCGTCAATTCCGCAGAGGAGTATGTCGCCGCGCTTCGGGATGAGTTCGGAATTGACTTCCCGGAAGCGGCGCGCCTCTGGCCCCAAATCGAATCGCGTCACGCAGAGATATTCGCCGGCAAAGACCCGCTAGCCGGCCGTTGACCGCCACTCAGGCGGCGGGCTTCCGCCTGAATCTTCGGCGTTCGACAGCGAGCGCAATCGCGCTTGCGAGATTTCGCAGGTCAAGCGGCTTCATCGCGAATCCGTCCATGCCAGCCGCGAGGCACCGTTCGCGGTCGCCCTCCATGACGCCGGCGGTCATGGCGACGATCGGCACGTTGGCCGCCTCCGATTCCATCGCCCGGATGCGCCTTGCTGTTTCATAGCCGTCAACGCCCGGCATTCTCACGTCGAGCAGCACGAGATCGACCTTGTTGCAGCTGATGTAATTGAGCGCTTCCTCGCCGCTGGCCGCTTCTATGATTGTCGCGCCGAACGGTTTCAGGAAAAGTCTGGCGACCTGGCGGTTCACAAGGATGTCGTCAACGATCAACACCGTCTCGCCGGCCAACGATCCCCGGTCGGACGCCGGCAGTCGTTCAGGAAGGTCCTGTTCCGGCGTTGAGGTTGTAAATTCCGCCTCGTCGGCGATGAAAGTGAGCGTCATCGTCGTACCGGCGCCCTCCTCGCTTTCCGCGCTGATGTCGCCGTCCATCATGCGCGCTATGCGCCTCGCGATCGCAAGGCCGAGCCCCGTGCCGCCGTATTTGCGGGCGATCGAAGCGTCGCCCTGAGAATAGGGTTTGAAGAGTTCCGCCATCGCGTCTTTGCTCATGCCGATCCCGGCGTCAGCAACCCGGATCGTAACCGCGACGCGTCCTGCGTCCTCATGCGCCGTGACATCAATGTGGATTTCGCCGTTCTCAGTGAACTTCACGGCGTTCGAAACGAGATTCGCCACACATTGGCGGACGCGGACAGGATCGAATTTCAACCGTCGCGGCGCATCCGGATCGAAAGCATATTCGATGATGTCGCCCTTCTCGGCCGCCAGCGGCCCAAAAAGATCGACCACCCGGCGAATGAGAAGATCTAGGTCGCCGTCGACCGGCGCGATCTCGAGACGGCCCGCCTCAATCTTCGACAAATCCAGCACGTCGTTGAGCAGCGCCAGCAGGGACCTGCCGGATTCAAGGATTGTTTCGACCCGATCGTGCTGCTCGTCGGTCAAGGTTTCACTCGCCAACGCCTGCGCCATGCCGAGAACGCCGTTGAGAGGCGTCCGCAGTTCATGGCTCATCGACGCTATGAAGTCTGTCTTGGCCCGGTTTGCCGCCTCGGCGGCATGCATCGCGGCGGCGAGCTTCCTTGAGTTCCTGCGATGCGAGACCAGCGCGAAGACGCCGCCGGCGATCAAGGCGACCGCGAGCCCTAGAAGCAGCCGTTGAGAGCGGACGCGTTCGGACATGAAGGCGGCGTCCTTGGCGCTTGCTTCCGATCGAACGCGTTCCGCCGCGAGATCGCTTTCAAGGCCGGCGCGCAGTTCGCGCACCCCGTCGTTGAAGTTCGCCTCCAGCAGCCGCTCCATCGCCCGGTTGAAAGCTTCGAATTCACGCATCGCGCCGTCGAAATCGCCTTCGGCGAACAATACTTCAGACTCGATGCGCTTGAGTGCGATCGCGTCGCGCGGCGCGGTTTGCGGGTTCACTTGCGCGCGGATCTCTTCAAGAAGTCGCCGCGCTTCCCGCGCCCTGCCGTTCTTTGCGAGCGCGCCCGCGAGCAGTCCCTTCGCGCTTGCCCTGTAGTCCTCGATCACATCCGGCGACGCGACCGCGTCGCGCGCGCACGCCTCGGCTTTCGGATAGTTGCGGGCGGCGTCGGCGATCATCGCGCAAAGATAGGATGCGTAGAACTCCTCCTCGCCAATGCCGGTCTTGCGGGCGAGCGCTTGCTCCATGGCGGCGAACCTCTCCGCCGCTGAATGTTCCTCCTGATCCGAAGCGATGAGCGCAAGGTTGTAAAGAATGCTGATTCCGTCGACAGGCGCGCCCGCCTCTATCGTCAGGTCAAGCGACAGACGCGTCTGCTCAATGGCCGATGCGAAATCGCCCGCTGCGAGCGATGCGTAGGCCCAAGCGTCATGAATGCTTGCCTGTTGGAGGTAAGAGTATGGCAGCGCAGCGGCGGCGTCGCGTCCCTGGCGGATGAGTTCGAACGCCTTGCTCGGATAGCCGCTGTCAGTCCAGGCGTATGCGCCAAGCGCTGCGCCGACCGCCCGCACGAATGGGTCTTTCTCCCTTTGAAGGAGCGCAGATATCTGCGTCGCCGCGAGCTTGTAGTCGCCTTTCAGCGAATGTTTGTATGCGGTCAGAACCTCCCGCGTCTTCCGGTGCCGCTCGTTCGCGGTTCTTGCAATCTCTTGGTCATAGGCGGCAAGCATTCTTTCCGCCTTCTCCTCATAGCCCAGAGCCAGATAGCTGACCGCCTGCCAGTTCATCCGTTCAAGGCGCGTTTCGCCCTTTGCAGCGAAGATTGATTCCTCAAACCGCGCTTCGGATTCAGCCGTGATGAATAAGCCGTTCTCGTAAATTCTGTCGGCGATTTCTTCGGACTGTTCGAGCCAAACCGGCGCCGGCGCAGCGCCGAGCAGCCGACGGGAATCGGCGCCGATGACTTCCGCATGCGCGAGCGGCGCGGAAATGAAGGCCATGAGCAGAATGGCGGCAAGTCGCTTGTTCACGAACGTATCAGCCCCCTGGCGAGCACACGCGCTTCAGTTGGGAGCAATTTTACCTATCTGCGTAAACGCTTGATTGAGGCGTATGCTGAATTTCCGCTTAATCGGTGAAATCCTGCGTCCGAACAGGAAAATCCGATTAACCACGATTTGGCCGGCGACCGGCCGATGCGCGACGTTAACGGCGGCGCCGCATCGCAGCAATCGCGACGCTTACGAGGCAGCAGAGCGCCGCCAGCTGCGCGGTTGCTGAACGAATGATGTCGCTTCCGCTCATGGCGGCGCACCCGCCGAAGTCGCCGTCCAGCGGCCCTGAACAAAAGTAGACGCTGACGGCGAAATAGACTGCGAACAGGGTCGCTATCATCGCTGCAATGAGCAAGAAAAAGGATCGCATGGCGGGTCCGTCCGGAAAAAACTCAGGGCCGGACCACACGCTATCCTGAGTCTGCGGACGCTCCAGTCGCTCCGCCTTACCCGGCGGCGATGGCGGCCTTGGTCGCCTCGGCGAAGATTTCGAGCCCCTCGTCAAGCATCCGGTCTGGAATTGTCAGCGGCGTCAGGCATCGCAGGCATTGCGCATAGGCGCCGGCCGTCGTCATGATGAGGCCGCGGTCCCGCGCCTCGACCTGGATCCTGCCCGCAAGATCGCCGTTCGGCTTCATCGGGTCGCCGTCCTTCACGCACTCGACCGCGATCATGCCGCCGAACTGGCGGACATCGCCGAAATGGCCTTTCGCGATTCCCGATTGCAGCGCGCGCCAGCTTGACGCAACCCTTTCGCCGATGACCTGCGCGCGATCGAGGAGCTTTTCCTCCTCAAAAATGTCGAGGACCGCCAGAGCCGCCGCGCAGGCGACCGGGTTTCCGCCATAGGTCGAACCCATGCCGCCGGCGGCGATCTTGTCCATCAAGTCCGCCTTGCCGACCAGCGCCGAAAGCGGAAGGCCGGCCGCAATCGACTTCGCGACGCAAAGCAGGTCCGGTTCGACGCCCGCATGCTCGAACGCGAACATCTTGCCGGTGCGGCCCATGCCCGACTGGATCTCGTCGGCGATGAGCACGATGCCGTTCTGGTCCGCCAGGGTGCGAAGGTGCTGCAGAAACTCGGGCGGCGCCGGATTGAAGCCGCCTTCGCCCTGGACAGGCTCGACGATGATCGCCGCCACTTCTTCCACGGGGATCGCGGTCTTGAAAATATGATCAAGGCAAGAAATGCAGGTTTTCACCGACACGCCGTGATACGCATCGGGGTATGGCGCATGAAAGACGCCCGGAACGAGAGGCCCGAACCCCTGCTTGTAGGGCTTTGACTTGCCCGTCAGGGTCGTCGCGAGCAGCGTGCGGCCATGGAATGCGCCTTCAAAAGCGATGACGCCCGGCCGTCCCGTGATCCGCCGCGCAAATTTGACGGCGTTTTCGACCGCCTCGGCGCCGGAATTGAAAAGCGCCGTCTTCTTTTTCGCAGGGCCGGGCGCGAGCTTGTTGAGCCGTTCGGCGAGTTCGACGTACACCTCGTATTGTGCAATGCCGAAGCTGGTATGAAGAAACGCGTCAGCCTGCTTCTTGATGGCGGCGACGACCTTGGGGTGGCGGTGCCCGACATTCAGGACTCCGATGCCGCCGATGAAATCGATGTAACGTTTGCCCTCGACGTCCCACAATTCGGCATTTTCGGCCTTTGATACGTAAACCCCTGATTTTGAAGGTAACCCGGCCGGCAACGCCTCATCCCTGCGCGCCTTGAGGTCGGCATTGGTGACAAACTCGTTTTTCCCATGATCCATGATTTTCGCCTGATTTTACGGGGTTTTTGGGCCGATGCGGCGGCCCTTTAACACGTTTGACGCCACTTTGCAGGGGGCGCGACGTCTCGACGCCCTTCCGGTTGCACGCGCTGCTTGCCTGATTCGCGAATTGAGTGTGTAATCAGCCAGGTCGCGTTTTGACGTAGGCGTACCAATTTAGCGAAGATGACTGGCCGTTTCGGCTAATGCGTTTCGACTGGCTGGTTTGATCGTTCAAGGGAGAGCCGCGTGACGGACGACGCCATCGCGAAGAATATCCTGAAATTCGTGCGCCAGCTCGACGGGGTCGATGCGGACGATCTGGCGTTGCAGGCGGCGATCGCCCATCGGTGGCTCGATCAAAAGGGCGAGCCGACGCCGGACGGCCGCAAGCTGATCGACGAATTTGACACTCTCAACAGGATAGGTCGGCCAGTCGCCTGAGAGCTGTCGCCTAACCTCTTCGCAGGGATTGGATGGTGCGTCCCGGCGCGATCTCGTTTGCGGACGTCTTGAGGTCGATTACCGCCGGCAAGCCGCTCGCCTTCGCTTCGGCGAACGCCGCTGGAAAATCCTCCGTCCTCGTCACAGCGGCGCCGAATGCTCCGAAAGAGCGCGCATAAGCCGCAAAATCCGGATTCTTCAGGTCGGTGCCCGAGACGCGCGCCGGATACTCCCGTTCCTGGTGCATGCGGATCGTACCGTATACGGAGTTATTTGAAACGACTGTGATGACATTGAGGCCATACTGAACGGCGGTCGCAAGCTCGTTTGAGGCCATCATGAAGCATCCGTCGCCTGCAGCGCAAACGACGTCGCGCTTCGGGAACACCGTCTTGGCCGCCAGCGCCGCGGGGAAACCATACCCCATGGCGCCTGACGTCGGGGCGAGCTGCGTCTTGAATTCCTTGTGCCGGTAAAAACGATGAAGCCAGGCCGCGTAATTGCCGGCGCCGTTGCACATGATTGCGTCGTCTGGAAGGTTTTTGTCGAGCCACGAAAAGACTTCCGAGAGGTTGACGCCCTCGCTGACCGAGACCGGATTCGAAAACGCCTCGAATTCGGAATGAGCCGCGTAGGCCTGTTGCAGCCAGTTCTCGTCCATTGTCCAAGGCTCCGCCGCCAGCGCACGCGCCATCGTTTCCGGCGCGGCGTTGATCGCCAGGATCGGCGTGTAGACGCGGCCAAGCTCTTCAGCTCCCGGATGGATATGGATTAGCGGCTGGCCCGCCAGGGGCGCTTTCAGCAGTTCATAGCCTGATGTCGTCATCTCGCCGAGGCGCGGCCCAAAAGCGATGATGAGATCTGACGCCTTAATGCGCTCGGCGAGTTTCGGATTTGGGCCGATGCCGACATCGCCTGCATATTGCGGATGGAGGTTGTCGAAAAGGTCCTTCGAGCGGAATGTCGCGGCGACCGGAAGGCCCGTCGCTTCAACAAAGGTCTTCAAATCATTGACGGCGTCATGCGTCCACCCGCCGCCGCCGACAAGCAGCATCGGACGTTCAGCGCCGCCCAAATGCTCCCGCAGGCGTTCGAGCGCGCGCTCATCGGGCGCGGCCATCGCGACCGGCGCCGGCGGCAGCGGTTCAGCCTCGGCTTCCTCTGTCAGCATGTCTTCAGGAAGCGACAGCACAACCGGACCTCGCCGGCCGTTCTGCGCTGTTGCGAACGCGCGATTTACATATTCTCCCGCACGCGCCGCGACATCTATTTCGCTCGCCCATTTCGCCACAGGGCCGAACATCCGGCGGTAATCGATTTCCTGGAACGCTTCGCGATCGAGCATGTCGCGCGCCACCTGGCCGATGAACATGATCATCGGCGTTGAGTCCTGAAACGCCGTATGAACGCCGACGGATCCCTGCGTTGCGCCCGGTCCGCGCGTCACCATGACAACGCCCGGCCTGCCGGTCAGCTTTCCATAGGCTTCGGCCATATTCGCGGCCGAGGCTTCATGCCGGCAGACGATGAGCTTGATACGGTCGCGAACGTCATACAGAGCGTCCAGTACGGCGAGATAGCTCTCTCCTGGAACGCAGAAGACATGTGTGACGCCGTTCATCACGAGGGCGTCGACAAGATGGCGGGCGGCGGTCTTTCTTGTCATGGCCGCCCTTATGCTCTCGCCCCTTGCCGAGGGTCAATTGCGGCGTGAGGCTGCGGGCGCGCGGGCCGGGAATGCTTTCGGGTTGCGCAGGATGGCGGCCGACATAAGGGCGATGACGATTCCGACCGGGAATATTTCAAGGAACGTCATTGGAACGCGGAAAAACGGATTGGCGTAATTCGCCTTCATCGCCTCCATCTTCGCAATTTCCGACTGCAGGGCCTCGCCGGCGACGCCCGCCGCCTTTTTCGCCTCGATGACGCCAGCGGCGTATTCCTCGATGAACCTGTTTCCCGTCGCGGCGAGATAGCCCTCCCACCCGGCGACATAGAACAGTCCGGCGACGGCCGCGATCATCGCCCCAAGCGCCATCGCGGGACCAAACCTGATGACGCCGCCGAGATTGCGGTCGCGATAGCTTTTGACGCCGATAAAGATCATGGTCAGGGCGATCACCATGATGAGGTAGCCGAAGGCCGCGCTGTCATGGCTCCCGGCATTTTTCGCCAAGGCGCCGATTATGATGACGCCGATGGCGATTGTTCCGGAAATGGCGCCGTAGATGATTGCGATCCTGTTCATGCGCGTCTCCCATTAGATGCAAGCATAACGCGCACTTGAACCCGCCTCCGCCCGCCTTGCCATCACCCAAACGGGTGATTTCGGGAAAACCGCCCGAATGTCAGCATCCCTCAGGGGATCAGCGAGAGTTCGCGAGCCTTCTGCACCGCCTGGGTCCGGCGCTGCGCCCCGAGTTTCTCATAGAGCCGGGCGACATGCGATTTGACGGTGTTCGGAGACAGCGCGAGGCGCCGCGCGATTTCCTTGTTGGCTAGCCCCTCCGCGAGAAGGGTCAGCACCTCGTACTCACGATCGGTGACGCCGAGCGACGAAAGCGCGGCCGAGTTCTTTTCGAACGGATTTGCGGATTGACGCCCTGAAAGCCGTCGGCCCGCCCATAGGCCGAGCGCGGTGAAGGCGACTGCGACGGCGAGAAGATAGATTTCAGCGGACTGCGCGCGAACGACATATCCGAACTGGAGCCATTCAAGCGCAAACGCCAGTGCGCCGAGCGCGAGGCCGTAAAGCAGGATCGTCCTCCACATGACTCGAAGCTTCGCCGAAAGCAGCCCAGAAAAAAAGCCCGGCCGCTTCGACTGCGCGCCGGGCAGTGGGAGGGTTCCCTAGATCGACAGGCCCGGGTCAGGCCATTTGATCAAGCATCAGACCCGCGCTGACATCATTCCGGACATCTTCACGGACCCCTCGAATGAGTTGAACGAAGACGTCCTGCGGCCATTCGTTGACGACCTCACCGGTCTCGACGTCGATCGCCCGGTAAATGAAATCGGACGAATCGGCGGACCTCATGATTGACAGACGCGTATTGGCGCCGATCACCCGCGCGACGGCTTCGCGCAACTCCGCCAGCTGGTCGGCGGTCCGCGCTTTTGAATCCTCCGCGCGGTTGATGTGGTCCTGAGTCAGTTCTCGCCGCTTTTCGGCGAGCGCTGCGTTCCGCTGGTCCCCGGACCGTTCGGCCCGGGGCGCAGAGGGGGATTGCGATAATGCGTTCACTTCCATCATTCCCTGCCCGCCTCCGCACCCGGTCAGATGCGAAAGCATTCAGAGCGCCGATCAGGCGAACAATGCGAGGATCGCGTTCGGCGCAGCGTTGGCGATCGAAAGGGTCTGGATCGCAAGCTGCTGCTGAACCTGCAGCGCCTGGAGGCGCGAGCTTTCCTTGGCGAGGTCCGCATCAGTGAGATTGCCGATCGAGATTTCGAGAGCATCTGCAACGCGCGTCAAAAGCTTTCCCTGCAAATCGAGCGATTTCGACCCCGCGCCGAGAGCGGCGAGCGCGCTCGTCAGGTTGTCGATCGACGTATCGATATCGGAAAGCTCAGTTGCGGCGCCGGCGGCCGAGCCGAGATCTGAGGCGTCGCGCGAGATCGTCAGAACCGACGCGTCGGTCAGGTCGTAACCGTCAATGTCGATCGTCGAGGAGCCGTCCGTGCTCGCATTGACCGACAGCAACGCCGTCGTGCCGTCGAGAAGGTTGCGGCCGCCGATCGTCGCGCTGTCGACAAGGCGGTCGATCTGATCGGCCAGCGAGAGATACTGATCCTGGAGCAGCTGGCGTTCGCTCGCGCCAAGCGCCGGATCGGACGCCTGGGACGCGATTGCGCGCATTTCGACAAGTATGTCTGAAATGGCTTCGCCCGCGGCCACCGCGACATCGACCGCCGATGAACCGATCCTGAGGCCCTGCTGAACGGATTCAATCGAGCCGAGTTCGGCCCGCTGCTTTTGAGCGAGCGCATAGAGCGCCGGATTGTCTTTTGCGCTCGAGACTTCCTTGCCGGTCGAAACGCGGCGCTGGACTTCGTTCAGCTGGTCGGAAATGCGGTTGAGATTCTGAAGAGCGACGAGTGCGCCGGGGTTTGTCGAAACATTGTTGACCATCGGTCATCTCCCTTTCTGGGTCCAAGAGCGATTCTTCGCTCCCCCGGACCGCCCGCAGAGGCGTCGTCCGGCAGAATGATGAAAGCAAGTAACCTGCCGGTTAAGAAATCATTGGGGAGAGTTAACGTCAGCCCCGGCGCAGGCGGATTTTCGCGGTCGCGAAAGTAAGGTTGATAATCTGTAAACCGACTTTATGCGCCGAGCGGCGCCGATTGCCGGGCAAAACTTGCCGATAGGCAGAAAAGTTCCGTCATGCCGCAGGCTTCTTGCCGGCGAGGCCGTCCATGATGATGCGGTTGACGTCAATCAAAGGATCGACGCTTTCCCTGTTCTGCATCACATTGCTCGAATAAACGGACACCCATCGCGCGAGCGAGATGATGAGCGCGCGGGTTTCGGACGGAAGCTTGTTCGCCGGATCGGCGCAATCGGATGCAAGCGCGCCCCAAAGCGTGCGGTTGAGGTGAATGGCCTCTATGAGGCGCTTCAGGTCTTCGTGCCCCTCCTCCTTCGCCGAAAGGAGGCGGCGCGTCGCTTCCGAAAAGGCTCTGTATTCGGAATCACGCGGATGCTCAGTCGTCTTCTGCGCGCGGCGATAGGCTTCATGCGACATGGGAGAGTCTTTCGGATTCAAACTCGATCAGAGCGCGGCAATGGCCGAGCGCGCGGTAATAGGCGCCGTTGGCGACGGCGGCGGATATCTTGAGGCAAAGGCCGAGCGCGGCCACATCCGTGACGACCTCCGCAAATTCGGTGATGCGGCGGTCAAATTCGCCGAACGCGTCTTTTCGCGCAGTCGGGTCGAGGGCCATGAGCATGACAGGGAGGTAGATCAGTCTTGCGGGGGTGGTCGCCTCATCGGCGCGCATGATGTCGCTCTCCCGCAGGATGCTCGCCTTGTTCTCGATGACGAATTCAGTCCGGCGTTCGCCGTTGACGACGACGGCGCCGTTGATCGCAACTTTCTCTCCCGGCTTCAAAGTCAGTTTAAGTGCCATGGTTTCGTCTCCGCCCAGCCCCATAAAATCCGGGTTTGGTTAACAAAGCGCTTTTGCCGCCTTGACTGCCCCAAAGACGCGGGCCTTCATGCCGGAAAATGGAGATGAAAAGCCATGGTTCGACGGTTCGAACGGGTCCCCGAACTCAGCCTCAAATCATTCACGGAGGGTTCTCCGCCGGAACGGCGCGATTTTATCGAGGCGCTGATGGAGGGCTTTCAGTATTTCGGATTCATCATCCTGAAAGACCATGCGGTCAGCCCGGACCTTCTGGCGCGGGCCTATGAATTGTCGAAAGCCTTTTTCGACCTGCCCGTTGAAGAAAAGATGCGATACGCCGCCGGACCCGACGGCCAGCGCGGCTACACCCCGTTCGGGCGCGAACACGCGAAAGACTCGAAAGTCGCCGACCTTAAGGAGTTCTGGCATGTCGGGCGCGAATTCGCGCACGCCTCGCCGCTCGCCGGCATTTATCCGCAAAATGTCTGGCCGGAACGTCCCGCGCGTTTTCGCGAGACGTTCCTGCACCTCTACGCCGCGTTGGAAGAAGCGGGCTTTGCGATGCTTTCAGCGCTCGCTCCCTCGCTCGGCGTTCCTGAAGACTATTTTCGCAAGATGGCGACAAACGGCAACTCCATCCTGCGCCTTCTCCACTATCCGCCGGTGCCGGCGAACGCTGATCCTGACGCGGTGCGAGCGGCGGCGCATGAAGACATCAACCTCATCACCATTCTTGTCGCGGCGGAAGGCGCCGGACTTGAACTTCTGGATCGCGACGGCAAGTGGCTTTCGGTTGAGACGGACCGCGACAACCTCATCGTCGACGCCGGCGACATGCTGGCGCGGGTGACAAATGACGTCATTCCCGCGACGACCCATCGGGTTGTCAATCCGAAGGGCCCCAATGTCTCGCGCTACTCGATGCCGTTTTTCATGCATCCGCACTCCGAAGCCGTTCTTGAGTGCATTGCAGGCTGTGAGGGGTCCGGTGCGAAATATCCGCCCATCACTGCGGACGCGTTCCTTAAACAGCGCCTGAGGGAAATCGGCCTCGCTTGACCCCCTGCGAATTCACCATCCGGCGCGCGGTTCGCGCCGACATCGAACCGATGCGCAAACTTGAACGCCGGGCCGCGCAGATCTTTCTGTCCGTCGGATACGATTTCTGCGCGACCGGCCCGATTCGCGATATCAGCGAGCATCAGCGCGTCATTGACGAAGGCGCCACGTTCATCGGCGAGGCTGGCGGCGTTATCGCCGGATTCGCCATGGTCGAACCGATGGACGGCGAGGCTCACCTGGTCGAAATCGACGTCGATCCGCCGTTCCAGAATCGGGGGCTCGCCCGCAGCCTGATCGCGGAGGGAGAAGAATGGTCGCGGCTGAACGGCTTTGACGCGATGACATTGACCACTTATCGAGACGTTCCGTGGAACGCCCCCTTTTACCGGCGGATCGGGTTCGCCGAGTTCGAACCAGGGGCGTATCGCAAAGGGCTTTTCGAAACGATAGAAAGAGAGGCGGCATGGGGTTTCGCCTTCGCGCCCCGGATCGCCATGAGGAAGCAGTTAAAATGACAGCGACGCCTGACGTTCTGATAATCGGCGCCGGCCATAACGGCCTTGTTTGCGCATCGTATCTCGCTGCGGCGGGCCTCACCGTGCGGATCGTTGAGCGCCGCGACGTTGTCGGCGGCGCCGCGGTCACCGAAGAGTTCCATCCGGGCTATCGCAACTCGACGGCGAGCTACACGGTTAGCCTGCTCAATCCGAAAGTGATCGCCGATCTCGACCTCTACAGTAACGGCCTGAAGGTCGTCGAACGCGACATTTCGAACTTCTGGCCGACAGGAACGAAAGAGGGCGAATACCTGAAGCTGACCTTCGAGCCCGAGCGCAACAAGCATGAATTTGCGCGCCTGTCGGCAAAGGACGCCGACGCCCTGCCGCGCTATTACGACGATGTCGACACGGCGGCGGACGTCTTGCGCGACCTTGTGCTGAAGACGCCGCCTAATCTCGGCGGCGGAGTCGTCGATCTGTGGCGCGCGCTGACTGCGGGAGGCCGCATTGCGCGCCTCAATCAAAGAGATCAGACGCTGATCCTCGACCTCTTCACCAAATCGGCGGCGGAATTTCTCGGCGGCTATTTCGAGCATCCCACGATTATCGGCGCCTTCGCATTCGACGGCATTGTCGGCGCATACGCTTCGCCCTACTCGGCCGGCACCGCCTATGTGCTCCTTCACCATGCGTTCGGCGAAGTGAACGGCAAAAAAGGCCGCTGGGGCCATGCGATTGGCGGCATGGGCTCGATCACGCAAGCGATGCGGCGCGTCGCGGAAGCGAGAGGGGTCGAGATCGTGACCTCGTCGGCCGTTGCTGAGATCATTGTCGAGAACGGGCGCGCCGCCGGCGCGAAGCTTGAAGACGGCGAAATCATCCGCGCCCGGTGCGTCGCGGCGAACGTCAACCCGAAGATGCTGCTGACAAAACTCGTCGCCGCAAGCGACATGGACGGCGAAGACCGAAGGCGTATGGAGAATTACGTCTGCGGATCAGGCACGTTTCGGATGAACGTCGCTCTTAGCGAGTTGCCCCAATTCACGTGCTTGCAGACCGACGGCGCCGGCGAGCATCACCGCTCCGGCATCGTGATCGGACCGACAGTCGATTATCTCGACAGGGCTTATCTCGACGCGCGCCAGTACGGATGGTCGCGCGAGCCGATCGTTGAAATGCTCATTCCTTCAACCATGGACGAAACCCTTGCCCCGCCGGGCCGCCATGTCGCGAGCCTTTTCTGCCAGCAGTTCGCGCCGGAACTTTCAGACGGGCGCAGCTGGGATTCCTGCCGCGAGCTGGCTGCCGAAACGATCATCGACACGGTGACCAAATACGCGCCCAATTTCCGCGCCAGCATAATTGCGAAGCAAATACATTCACCGCTCGATCTCGAACGCAAATTCGGCCTTACGGCCGGCGACATCATGCATGGCCGGCTGTCGCTCGATCAGATGTTCTCAACGCGTCCGCAACCAGGCTTCGCCGACTATCGCATGCCCGTTAAAGGCCTTTACCTCTGCGGTTCCGGCGCACATCCGGGCGGCGGGGTCACAGGCGGTCCAGGCCACAACGCCGCGAAGGAGATCATCGCCGACTTCCGGATGCGGAAGATTCCGGCCTGAACACCCGGCGCGCCAATGCGCGCCCAGCCGGCGCCGCTCTTGCGCTTCGTTCGGCAACGTCCGCGATCGGTCAGATTGTCGGGCGCGGCGCAAAGCGAACACCCGGCGCCCGGCGGTTTTGATTTGAAGCCGCGCAGCCCAGATGTCGCTTCGGCGTCTTTTCAAGCGGTGCGCCTTCTTCGCTCGCGCTCCCGGCGACCGCTCGCCCGGCCGAGATGCGGTCCGCAACAGCGCGGGGCTCTGCCCCTGCAGCAACTAGTTTGATGCGGCGCCGTCGCTGTTGAATATGTCTGCTGCGACCTTCCACTGACCGTCGACATTGCGCCAGACGACAACATATTTGCCGATGTCGGTCGTCGGCCCGTTCGGACCGTCTACAGAAAACTGATAGACGCCTCGGTCGAGCGCCATGTCGCCGCCCGATGCGACGACGATCTGATCCGCCTCGAAGGTGAGCCCGAACCCGGGCATCTGCATCAGTCCGCTCCAGGCTTTCTCCAGCGCTGGTTGGCCCTGCGCAATCGGAACGCCTGGCGCCATCATCGCCCCATCCGCAGTGTACAGATTAGACACCGCTGCGGCGTTGTGATCGCGAATCAGCGCAAGCCACTGCTCATTGATCTTGCGGATAGACTGTTCGTGCGCGGCGGCGCTGTCCGCGGCCGACTTGCCCGACCCGTCATTCACGCTGCAAGCGACAAGCAGGCCGGTCAACCCCGCAACCATTAGTGCTTTGGCGTTCAGCATAAGGCCTCGCTTTTCGAAGTCGGTGAAACCTCAATCTTACATGTTCGCTCGGTCCAAGTCACGCAGCGGCGGAAGTTGATCATCGCATGCGCCGGCGGCCGTTGGCTGGTCTCGGTCGCAGGCCAGGCCTTGCGGCGCCGTCATCGCGATTGTTCACAGCGAATGGCTCCGCAAAGCTCGGCTATCGGCGAAGATCAGCCGGCGCGAAGCGGGGTTAGACCTAGAACCAGTACGACCTGCCGAGTCGCTGGATGAAAAGCGGCGTTGACGACGTCCGCATGGTGACGGTCCATGAAAGCCCGCTGTTCAGCGTCGCCTTCGCCGATTGCTCCTCAATCGAATAGCCCTCGCATTCAATCCGCACCCAGAGCGTCGCTTCAGTCGAGCGCGCCGGCACGCCGGCGCGAATGACAAGACTGTCGCCGCGTATGATCAAATTGCCGCCGGCGGTGCGGAACAGGTTGAATGTCTCCTTTGTGTCGGCGTTGTGCAGCCTTCCACGCAGGGCGCCGCGCCTGATCATCGAATCGACGTCATCCGGCACGCCGCCGGGAAAAACGATGTTCAGTTCAAGAACGTATTTCGCCGCGCGGCTGTCTTGCACTTCAACAATCTGGGCTTCCTGCGCGCGGAGCGATGCGGTGATGATGCCGTCCTGAAGCCCCACTTCGCGGGTCACGGCGACGGGCTCAAGATCCGGCAACATCGGGCCGGTCGACTGCAAGCCGCCCGCAAGATCCGCCGGAATCGCCGTCATGGTGACGGCGAGAAGACCGAACCCCTGGGCGAATGCGCCCTGCCGGGTGATCGGCTGAAAATAGAAGATCGAAAGCGCCCCCGCGGCGATCAGGGCGAGCACCACGCCCCAGAGCGGCACCTGACCAAAACCGAGGATTTCGCCAAGCGTCGCCGCCCACTGGTTGATCGTATAAAGAGACGAGGCTTCGCCCTTTTGCTGATAATCGGTGACAAGCGCTGCGACGATGCCGGCCGCCCCGGCAAGGCCCAGTCCTGCAATGTCCATCAATCCGTATTCGCCAGGCGCCTTGATGCCGTGCTTTGAGCCGTAAGCCATTTGATTTCCCCTACCGATACCAGCCCCGCCGGTCATCTTAACCAGATCAGACGGTTCGGCAAAGGTCCGGTCAGGCCGGCCTCGCCGGCCGGCCCCGACCGAAATCGATATCGAAAAGATGCTCGATGCTGGTCCGCGGCAGGCCTGCTTTCACATAGTCATACGGCGTCACATTCACGGCCTTCAAAATCGCCCGCTCGATGCCGAGGCCGGTTCCCCTCTCATTGCGGGTAATGTCGAGATCGATCACATTGACGCAGGCAAGATCCTGCTCAAAGGCCCCGATCGTCTTGAGGCCCCCGCCGCACGCCCAGCCGAGAAGGATGCGGTTGACGCCCTCGTGCGCAACGACAAGCGCGGTCCGCCAGGGCCGGGCGATCAGCCTTTCCATCGCTGCGACGATCCGGCCTTCGGCCTCTTTGAAGGTCTCTCCCTCCGGCAGAAATGACGCGCCGGGAAGGTGCGGATCGTCAAAACTGAAGGCGAGCATCGCCGCGAGTTCCTCGCGGCTTCGCGCGACAACGCTGCCGCTTTTGAGCTCTTCCAGCCCAGGTTCAGACAGGGGCGCAATCCCACGCCCTGAAAGGACAATGCGCAATGTTTCCTCAGTGCGCGGGAGCCCGCTGTGCACTGCAACATCAACCTGCGCGCCTTCGAGCGCCGCCGCCGCGGCTTCCGCCTGCCTGCGGCCTTCCTCGGTCAAAGGGACGAGGCGCGGGTCAGCAAGGCCCGGCGTGAAATAATCTACATGCCCGTGTCGCATCAAAAATATGCGCCGTCGTCCGGTTCCTTCCATCCCGCTCTCCTGGTTTACGGACCGCATACGTGACTTTTCTCACGGCCCCAACCTGATTTGGATTTTGCACGGCATGTCTCGCCATGCCCGGCTGTTGATGTTAGCTTCCGCTCCCGTGGGGTTCTGGTGCGGCTAGGGGGTCGTCTAGGGGCATGAAGTTGCGTCCGCCGCCAATGTTAGCGTGCGCTTTCCTTGCGCTCGCAGCGGTCTACGGTGCAGGGTTTTTCGCCGTTGTCTGGACTGATCCGGATGCGGCGGAGAGCCGTTTTGACGCTTTGCGGAAGGGCGGGTACCCGGGCCTCGCCGAAGGCTATGGACGGCGCGTGATTGCGCTGCGCCGGGTAGACGGCGTCGGCGAGGACGCGTTGGCCCAGTTCAAGGTGGAAGTCGCCTCCAGCGCATTCGCCGACCGGAAGTACGACCAAAGCGCGGCCCTTTATGAGGAGTCGCTCTCTTCAGGGTGGGCGGAAGGACTTCAACCGATCGAAAAAGCGCTGATCGAGGACAAGCTCGCACGGTCGCAGATCATAGAACGCGACATCGCCAAAGCGGCGGCGGTCTATTCTTCTTTCCTTGAATTGTCCCGCGACGCCTCCGTGGCTGAAATCGCCGGGGGCGAGAAGTCGATTGAAAGGCTCTATGCGAACCTCATCGAGGATGTCGAGCCGCTCTTCACCGAAGCGCTGAAACCGACCGGGAATCCGGAATATTTTTCCGGCGGACGCGAGGCGAGGATTACCGCCGCCAACGACATGGTGAAGATCGGCGCGTTCTTCGCCATGCGTGAAAGCGGGCTTTACGCCGCGGCGGGGCTTTTGTCGTCGGCGCTGACGATACGCCGGGAAATTCTGGGCGAGGAACATCGCGAGACCGTTCAGATCGCGCTCATGCTCGGCCCGGTCTATGAGCGGATGAATCGTCTCGACGACGCAGAAAGATTGTATCTTGACGCATTCCACGCGCAGGAGAAGGCCAAGGGAGCCAACAGTCCGGAACTCAGCCTATACATCAAGCTCCTCGCCAATGTTTATGAAGCGCAAGGCCGTGCAACCGAAGCCCAGGCGCTCAACGAACATATGCGCGCGCTTTTCCGCGACGCCTTCGGCGCGCAGCGATACGCCGCCAATCGCGTGCGGGACCGGCGCCTTGACATCGACCGGCCGGTGTCAATGCAGTTTCCGCTGACCGCGACATACGCGCCGACAGATCTTGTCAGGGCGGTCTCATTCTCGATCCCGCTCTCAAAGAACCCTGATGTTGAGGAAATGCGGATCCGCCTCGCCGCTGATCCCGATGAGGACGCGCGCGAAGCCAACATGCCGGTTCGTCTCGCCCAGCTGATTTCGCTTTGCCGCGATGAATCGGGCGAGCGCATTTCGCTTCGTTCAGGCTATCGCGCCTTTTCCACGCAAAAGGAACTTTATGCGCGGATCGGCGACAAGGGAACGGTGACGCCGCCCGGCGTCTCGGAGCACCAGACCGGGCTCGCGGCCGACATTGACATCGACGGGCGCCTGATGCGCCAGAGCGACAAGACCTATCAATGCTTTGAGGAGAACGCGTTCCGCTTCGGGTTCATTCTTTCCTATCCTCCCGGCAACAGGTATTTGCCCGGCGCTGACACCTATGAACCCTGGCACTGGCGCTATGTCGGCATTCGAACCGCGCAGCTTTACCGGGAGGCCGGACCCTCGAACAAACCGCAGGAGTTTCTGGCGGCGCTCCCCTGCTACCAGCAGCAGGCGCTTTCCGGGGCGATTGCCGCGGCGGGTGAAAAGGATATCTGCCTTGAGGGCCCGAAAGTCGTCGCGGCGGCCGTGTCGAACGCCCGCGCTGACAACATCGAAGAACATGAAACAGACGCGGCGGCCCGTAAATTGAATAACGCCGCGCAAAACGGCCGGCGCTAGGATTGCGTCCTTGTTCCGGCCTTTGAACCGGGCCGGACTTAATGATTAATTCTGAGCGACACCAGGCAAAGGCGACCATCGCATGGCTGACGCCGGAAGATGCGGGTCCTGAACCGCGCGTACTCCTGGCGGCTGAAGATGCCGGATATCTGGTCGCAACAGGACCCGACGCGGAAAAGTCAGATTGCGATGTCGTTATCGCTGATCTGCGCGGATTTCACCAATCGACTCCCGCCGTCTCCGAATTGATTTCGCGCGCACGGGCGCTGGGTCCGTCCGCGGGAATCATCATCGCTGCTTCCGCGTCCGCGGACCGCAAGATGCGGTCCCTGCTTCGCCGGCATGGCGACGTTCGCCATCTCGGCCGGGACGCAGCTCCGCTGATCGCGTCGGTAAGGGAGCGTCTGCGTCTCTTCATGCTGGCCGATGAAATGGGCGAACGCATGAAAAGTCTAATCGCGGATGGACGTACAGCGTCATTTTCCGGCTTTGGCGAGCGCCGCGATCGCTTCAGCGTGCTTGTCGCCGGCGCGGCCTCGCCGCTGACTCTTAACGTCTGCAACTCGGTCAATCGCGTCGCCGCGCACACGTCGTGCGTTTTCACCGCCGGACAGGTCATGCGCGCACTCGACCATTACCGGTTTGATTGCGCCGTCTTCCTGCCGACAGGCGAAACGGATCTGCTGATCGCGCTCGCGCGAGCCCTCAGGCGCCACCGCGATCATCGAAAACTGCCGGTCTTCATAGCTTCGGAGGATGATGAGCTTCTGGACCGATGCGCCGGCAAGGAAGGCTTTGACGTCATCATGGCCCAGCACCTTGAAGCCGACATCGCCCCGAGACTTGGAGTCGCGGTGCGCCGCGCACGCATGGCGGCGACGATGCGCGCATTCCTAAGATCATCTGACGGGTGCGGCGGCGGGGCAGAAGGCGCAGCCGCTGCGCGCTTTTTCGCCCATCACGCGTCACGCATTTTCAATCACGCCGAGGCGGCCGGAAAAGCCGTGTCGCTCGTCGGGCTTTCGCTCGAGCCGAGGACGGGATCAGGCGCGAATGATGCGACGTCGGCGGCGCTTTCAGAGGCTCTCAGAACAACAACCAGGCTCGTCAGGGCAGAGGACCTGATAACCCGGCTGACCCCGACGACGCTTGTCGTTCTCCTGCGCGGCGTCAATGCGCGAGAAGCCGAACGCATTGCGGATCGTCTGGAGGGGGTCATCGGCGGATCGCTGACCCGATCGACCTGCGACATCGCCTGCGTTTCAGCGGCGTCCGTCGAACGCGCCGGCGGCGAGTGCCTTGAACATGTCGTCGCAACTCTCTTGCGGTCGCTTCAGGTTCGAAAGGCCAGAACCGCCACAGCCGGCTAGGCGGCGGCGATTTCGCCAAGAAGCGTCAAGATTTTCCGGCAGCCGCCAAGGCGGGCTTTTTCATCCGGCCAGTTCTGCTGGAACACGAGCTTCTGATCAGGGCGCAGCTTCACTTCGAAGGGCGTGTCCGAGATGAATTTAACGAGTCCCGCCGGATTGGCGAACCGGTCGTTGCGGAAGCTGACAACCGCCCCTTTTGGTCCGGCGTCGATCTTGGCGACGCCCGCCCGCCGGCAAAGCTCCTTGATCGCTACGATCTGCAAAAGCTGCTCGACTTCCCGCGGCATGCGGCCGAAGCGGTCGACCAGTTCAGCCGCGAATCCCCGGATGTCATTATCCTCGCGCAAATCCCCGAGTCTGCGATAGAGCGCCATGCGGACATTGAGGTCCGAAACGTAATCCTCAGGGATCAGCACCGCCGTTCCGACGTTGATCTGCGGCGACCATTGATCGTCTGCGGTCGACTCGCCCTGCCTCAATTCCGCGACAGCTTCCTCAAGCATGTGTTGATAGAGTTCGACGCCGACTTCTCTCACCTGGCCGGATTGCTCCTCGCCAAGCAGATTGCCGGCGCCGCGAATATCAAGGTCATGCGAAGCGAGCGTAAAGCCCGCACCCAGCGTGTCGAGAGACTGCATGACCTTGAGCCGTCTCTCCGCCGCGGGCGTCAGCGCCTTGCGCGGCGATGTCGTAAGATAGGCGTAGGCGCGCAGCTTCGAGCGGCCGACGCGGCCGCGCAGCTGGTAAAGCTGTGCAAGGCCGAAGCGGTCGGCATGATGGATGATCATCGTGTTGGCTGTTGGAATATCAAGCCCGGATTCGACGATCGTCGTAGAGACAAGAACGTCGAACTTGCCGTCATAAAATGCGTTCATGATATCTTCGAGTTCGCCGCCCGCCATTTGCCCATGGGCGATCTTGAAGCGCACTTCCGGCGTCGCCTCGGCGAGAAACTCCGCAACGCCGTCAAGGTCGGCGATGCGCGGGGCGATGTAGAAACTCTGTCCGCCGCGATAATGCTCGCGCAAAATCATTTCCCGCGCGACCACAGGATCAAACGGCCCGACGGTCGTGCGCACCGCCAGGCGGTCGATCGGCGGCGTGGCAATGAGCGACAGATCGCGAATCCCGCTCATCGCAAGTTGCAGTGTGCGCGGGATGGGGGTCGCGGTCAGCGTCAGCACATGCGTGTCGGCGCGGAACTCTTTCAGCCGCTCCTTGTGCTTCACGCCGAAATGTTGCTCTTCATCGACGATCACGAGGCCGAGGTCCCTGAATGCGATGTTCTTGGCGAGCAGGGCGTGCGTTCCGACGACTACGTCAACCGTGCCGTCGGCGACGCCCGATTTCACTTTCGTTGCGTCCGCCGCGCTGACGAGGCGCGAGAGGCCCGCGACGCGGACGGGGAACCCCTTGAATCTTTCGGTAAAGCTCTTGAGGTGTTGGCGCGCCAGCAACGTCGTCGGCGCAATCACCGCCACCTGACGTCCGGTCATCGCCACGACGAAAGCGGCGCGCAGGGCGACTTCCGTCTTGCCGAAGCCGACATCGCCGCAAACAAGCCGGTCCATCGGCCTGCCCTTCGCAAGGTCCTCAATGACGTCGGCGATCGCATTCTCCTGGTCCTCGGTTTCGGCATAGGGAAACCTTGCGCAGAATTCGTCATAGGCGCCAGGCGGCGCGCCGATGCTGTCGGTCGTTTTCATCTCGCGCTTGGCTGCAATCGCTATAAGCTGCTCGGCAAGCATCTTGACGCGGGCCTTTATTCGCGCTTTTCGGCCCTGCCAGCCGGCGCCGCCCAGCTTGTCGAGCGCGGCGTTCGGATCGTCAGATCCAAACCGCGACAACAGGTCGATGTTTTCAACGGGCAGGAACAGCTTGTCGCCGCCCGCGTAATCGAGCTGCAGACAATCATGCGGCGCCCCCTGCACGCCGAGCGTCTTAAGGCCTGCATAGCGTGCAACGCCGTGATCGACATGTACGACAAGATCGCCGACAGCCAGGCTCGACGCCTCGGTGAGGAAGTTATCGGCCCGCTTGCGGCGGCCGCGCCGAACAAGACGGTCGCCGAGAATGTCCTGTTCAGAGATGAACGCCGCCTTGCCTGCGACGAATCCGGTTTCGAGGCCGAGGAGGACGGTCGCGACTTTCGCCTTTGACGCGAGCGCCGCTTTCCAGCTCTCGAAATGGTCGACGCCGCCAAGCCCGTGCTCGTCCAGGACTGCGCGCATCCGGTCCGCGGACCCTTCCGTCCAGCACGCAATAAAGGCGCGCTTGCCGTCACGGTTGAGGTCGGCGATATGCTCACGCAGCGCATCGAAGACGTTCACCTTTTCAGCGGCGCGTTCGGCGGCAAATGTGCGCCCGACCCGCGCGCCGAATGAAAACGCGCGCTTTCCTTCAGGCGCCGAAAAAGGCGACAGCCGGCGAAGTGGAACGCTTTCCAGGCGACTCGACCACTCTCCGGGAGAAAGATAGAGAGCGTCAGGCTTTAGAGGTCGATAGGCCGGCGCGGAGAATTCGGCGTTCCTCGACCGGGGGGCGGTCATATCCTCCGCCCGCGCTGAATAATAATCGGCGATCGCCGCAAACCGATCGGCGGCAGATTCATCCGAGAGATGCTCAAGGAAAATCAGAGCGCCGCCGGTGAAATCAAACAGCGTCGCCGTCTTCTCATAAAAGAGCGGCAGCCAGTGCTCCATCCCGGCATGCTTTCGGCCTTCGCTGACAGACGCATAGACAGGATCGTCGCTCGCGGCGCCGAAAGCGGCGCGGAACCCGGAGCGGAAGCGCGCGATCGTTTCTTCGGTCAACAGAACTTCCGTCGCCGCCGCCAGTTTCATTTCAACAAGCTGGCGCGTGGTCAACTGCGTCGCCGGGTCGAATGCGCGAATTGTCTCGAGACTGTCGCCGAAGAAATCGAGACGAAGCGGTTCGTCAGCACCCGGCGGAAACAGATCGACAAGCCCGCCGCGAACCGCGAACTCCCCGGCCTCCCGCACGGTGCTGGACCGCGCATAACCATTTGCAACGAGGTAGGCGGCCAGGCTCTCCATTGAGACGATGTCGCCAGGGCGGGCGGAGAACGAAGACGCCGCGATCATTTCCAAAGGCGGCGTCCGCTGGCTGGCGGCGCTTACCGTGGTGATGAGAATCAACGGCCCTGAAGCCCTGTCCGCTGCAAGAACCGACAAGGCCGCCATGCGTTGCGCCAGCGCCGCCGACGACGGCGAAACGCGGTCATAGGGAAGGCAGTCCCAGGCCGGGAATTCGATTGTGGGAACCTCCGGCGCGAAAAACCTGAGCGCGCTCGCCATATCGGCGGCGCGCGCGGCGTCGCGCGCGATGTATACGACAAGCGCGCCGCGCGTCAGCGCGGCCTCGGCGACAGCCATTGCGTCGGCGCCGTCGGGGGCGTCGTAAACAGTAAGGGTCGCGTCGCTTTCCCACGCCTCGCGCTCAGAAATCGTCTGGACGCCGGAAACGATGGTCATGGCCGAAGCCCTCTCGCCAATACATTCTTGCGCGGCCGCCAGATATGGCGGTCGCGTGACAGGGCGTCTCCCCTAACGGGTCGTCAGTCTGGTTTCAAGATTTAGTCCCGTCTTTCCCGCCGGACCGGATCGAACGCTCGCATCTTCGCAATCAGTTTCGCGTGAATATCAGGCGGCGCTTCGCGCGTTCCCATAACCCACGCATAAATATCATGATCATTCTCGGACAGCAGCGCCTCAAAGGCGTCGAGCTCCTCATGCGACATTCCCGCAATCGCCTCGTCAGCGAAACCGCCGACAAGAATATCGGCCTCCTTAAATCCGCGATAACGGGCGCGATGGAGGAGTTTCTTTCGTCTGGTCTGTTCAGTCGCATCGGTCATGACCGCCCTTTTCGGTCAATCAGTCCGCTTAGACAAGCCGCGCAAAGCAAACGATAATAGGGGCCGGATGCGCCCCTCGGTTCTCAACCCTCTGTTCGCCGACATCACCTCGCTGAAAGGCGTCGGCCCGCGGCTTGCGACCCTTATCCAGAAGGTCGCGGGCCCCCGGGTGGCGGATGTCCTCTTCACGCGGCCGCAAGGGGTGATCGACCGGAGCTTCCGGCCGAAAATCGCTGAGGCCGCGGTCGGCTCTCTGGCGACGCTCGAGGTTCAGATCGACCGGCACGAGCCGCCGCCGGTCAAGCGCCTTCCCTATCGCGTCATCTGCTCCGATGAGACCGGCTTCATCACGCTGACGTTCTTCCACGCCCGGCCGGATCATATTGCAAAGGCTCTCCCCGAAGGATCAACGCGCATCATTTCCGGCCGCATCGAGGACTACGGCGGCGCGCGGCAAATGACGCACCCGGATCATATAGTCGATCCGGCTGCTGACGGCGGACTGCCGCTGTTCGAACCTGTCTACCCGCTGACTGCCGGCCTCCCGCCGTCGGTCATGCGAAAAGCGGCGCAGGCCGCGCTTCAGCGCGCACCCGCCCTTCCCGAATGGCAGGACCCGGCATGGATCGTGAAAAACCGCTTTCCGACTTGGAAAGATGCGTTGTGCGCGATCCATTCTCCAAGATCCGCCGCCGATCTCAGCCCTTCCAGCGCGCCGCTCCGTCGACTGGCTTATGACGAATTGCTGTCCAACCAGCTCGCGCTCGCGCTCATCAGGCGCGCCCGCAAAAAAACAGCCGGGCGCCGCTTCGTTGCAAAAGGCGACCTTCGCAACAGGGTGCTGTCAGGGCTCCCATTCAAATTGACGCACGCGCAGCAGGGAGCGCTAAGGGAAATCGACGCGGATCTTTCATCGAGCGACCGCATGGTGAGGCTCGTTCAGGGTGATGTCGGTTCCGGCAAGACGATCGTTGCGCTTCTCGCCGCGGCGACCGTGATTGAGGCCGGTTCGCAGGTCACGCTTCTCGCTCCGACCGAAATTCTCGCCCGTCAGCATTTCGAGACGATCGGATTGATTGCAGAAAAAGCCGGTGTCAGGATCGATATCTTGACCGGGCGGGACAAGGGCGCCGGGCGGCGGGAGAAATTGCAGCGGCTTGCGCGGCGTGAAATCGACCTGCTGATCGGCACGCACGCGCTCATCCAGGAAGACGTGGCGTTCGCCGATCTCGGCCTCGTGATCATCGACGAACAGCATCGCTTCGGCGTGCAACAACGCGCCGCGATGATTGCAAAGGGGTGGCGCTCCGACCTTCTTGTCATGACCGCGACGCCGATCCCGCGCACGCTCGCCCTCACCGCCTATGGCGATATGGACACAACCGCGATCCGAGAGAAGCCTCCAGGGAGGAAACCTGTCGAAACGCGGGCTATGCCGCTTGAACGCCTTGAAGAGGTTGTCGCGGCCGTCTCTCGCGTCATTTCCAGAGGCGGACAGGTTTACTGGGTATGCCCGTTGGTCGAGGAATCCGAAATCGTGCCAATGACGGCCGCGGAAGAGCGCTTCAGGCATCTGCACGGCGTCTTCGGGGACAAGGTCGGCCTTGTGCACGGACGCATGACGGGCGCCGAAAAGGATGCGACAATGGAGCGCTTCCATCAGGGCGCGCTCTCGGTGCTGATTGCGACGACTGTGATCGAGGTCGGCGTCAATGCGCCGAACGCAGTCGTCATGGTGATTGAACACGCGGAGCGTTTCGGCCTTGCGCAGCTGCACCAGCTGAGAGGCCGGGTCGGCCGCGGCGACAAGCCTTCGTCATGCCTGCTGCTTTATAAGGGCCCCTTGAATGATACGGCGGCGGCGAGACTTAAGATCCTCAGAGAGACTGAAGACGGATTTCGCATCGCGGAAGAAGACTTGCGGCTGCGCGGCGCGGGCGACCTGCTCGGCTCGGCGCAGTCCGGATTTCCGAAACTCCTCTTTGCGGATTACGCCGCTCATGGAGAATTGCTTCTCGCTGCAAAGGATGACGCGACGCTCATTGTCGAGCGCGACCCCGAGTTGAAGTCGGAACGGGGCGAGGCGCTAAGGACGCTGCTCTATTTGTTCAGCCGCGACGAAGCGGTGAAACTGTTGCGCGCAGGCTAGGCGTCGCCCTTGCGGCCGGCGAACCGCCAAAGCGGGCTGCGCCTGCCGTTCGCCGCTTCGCCCGCCAATTGCTCAAGCTTCTTGACCGCATCCTCGGGCGCCGAAAATTCAGGCACGACGAGGCCGAGCGAGAAAACGACTTTCGCCGCATCTTCAACGGACATCGACAGGGGCACCAGATCGGCGCGCGGTATGTATAGCAGGAAGCCCGATGTCGGATTCGGCACCGTCGGAACGAAAACCGCGACAAGATTCTGGTCCCCGAAACGGTATTTCACTTCGCCCTGCGCTTCGCCGATCATGAAGGCCATCGCCCAGGCGCCCTTCCTCGGATACTCGATTAGGCCCACTTCCTTGAACGAGCGGGCCGATTTCTGCAGCGCGGTCTCGAAGACGTTCTTGAAAAAGCGGTGAAGGTTCCGCACGACAGGCATCTGATCGAGGAATTTTTCGCCGGCGCGAATAAGCGCGCGGCCGAAAAAGTTCTTCGCAAAAGCGCCGAGCAGGATGAGCGCGACGAAGGCGACAAGGACCCCGAACCCGGGGATCGCCTGCGTGATCGTCTCCATGCGGCTGTCGCCCGCGGGAAGAATGTTCCGGACGAACAGGTCGAGCTGCCGCATCGGGCCTGTAACGAACCAGTAAATGATGTAGGCGGTGATCGCGAGGGGAGCGGCGACAACGACGCCGGCGATAAAACTCGTCCGCAGCCCGGACAAAAAGCTCGGCTTGCGGGACCGGATCAGCGGCGCTTCGATAGCCGGCTTAGCGACGCGTTCCGCACCTTCATCCTTGCCGGGGGCATCCATGACTTCACGCTTTCCACTGGCGATCCCGAGGATCGCTCAAACGCATTACCAAATCCGTTAACGCCGGAGCAACTGCGGCGGTCACCTTTGCCCTTTTAATTCAGGTGTTTGACCCTTTATTGTCACTATGAGGGCTCTGGAGGGGCGGTTTGACGGCTCGAAGGACATGGCGACGAACCACCACGTTCGCAATAGGCGCAACGGCGGCGGCGCTGGCCGCCTTCACGCTCGTCTTCCAGGACAGCATCGTCCGCTTCTTTGCAACCCCGAGGGCGCCGTTCCAGACAGTCGCGCCGCCGCCTGCCCCGGATTATCATTTAGAGTCCTCATGGCTGGCGAG
This sequence comes from uncultured Alphaproteobacteria bacterium, assembly GCA_938003575.1. Classification (GTDB taxonomy): domain Bacteria; phylum Pseudomonadota; class Alphaproteobacteria; order Caulobacterales; family Parvularculaceae; genus Amphiplicatus. The sequence continues at coordinate 1,543 of CALKYG010000378.1, read as the reverse complement.
ACCCCAAGTCGAAAGCTCGAAACCGGCTGACGTTTTCTACATTCACTCGACCACGTTCTATCGCGGCAAACTCTGGAACGGTCCTATTGACGACCCGGCCTCCGGCGAAGTCCGCCGGAAGATCGCGCTTCCGAACGAAGCGGGGCCTTTTACGACGATCGGCGACGTGTACGCGCCGAAATACCGCGAGGCGACGCTTTATTCCTTATTCACCCACAAATTTGACGGGCTCGCCGCGCGAAGCCTCGCCTATTCCGATGTCCGGCGTGCCTTTGAAGCCTATCTTTCAGGCCGCAATCCGGAACGGCCGCTGATCATCGTCGGATACGGCCAGGGCGGACTTTACGCGCTGGGTCTGCTGAATGACTTTTTTCAGGGCGAGATCAATCCCTTGCGGCGGCGACTTGCAGCGGCTTATGTGATCGGCGCAGCGACGCCGCAAGAATTTCTGGACCGGCTGTCTCCCGCGTTTCCCGTCTGTCAGGCGCCGGACGACGTGCGCTGCCTCGTTTCCTTTGTCGATTATGAACCTCGCTTCGACGAGGAAATGGATCGCATCCGCGCCCGGACGCTGGCGTTTTCCGCCGATGGAAAGATCGCCTCGGTGAAGAGCGACCGGACCGTGTGCGTCAACCCCTTGTCGTGGCGCCCGGACGACGTTTACCAGCCGCCGGAGCGCAATCTGGGCGCGGCGTCAGCCACCGGCATCGCCGACGGCGCGCGGCCGCCCGCGATCCCCGGCGCGGTCGGCGCCAGATGCGACCGCGGAATTCTCATCGTGGATACGCCAAAGCGCCGCATCCTGCGCCGCGGAGACTGGTTCGGCGCAAAATGGAAGCCGCAGCCCTTCAACCTGTTCTATTTCGATCTGGCGGAGAACGCGGATTTGCGGGTCGCAGCACTGGCGCGGCGGCTTGAAACGGAGCCTGAACTGCTTGAACCGATCGGCGAAACCGTGAATGTCGGCGATAGTCCGATCAACAAGGCGCCTCATTGAGTCAGAGAGTGTTCGATGTCCAGAAAAATAAAGAAAGTCGTCATTCCCGTCGCCGGACTGGGAACGCGGGTCCTTCCAGCCACCAAGTCGATCCCGAAAGAGCTCCTGCCGGTCGTTGATCGCCCGCTGATCGACTATGTCGTGGCCGAGGCGCGCGACGCCGGCATTGAGCATGTCATTCTCGTGACAGGCCGCGGCAAGACCGCAATCGAAGACTATTTCGACCATGCATACGAACTTGAAGAGACTCTCAGGGTTAAATCGAAGAATGACCTGCTCGCCGAGGTTGAACGGGTGATCCCGCGCGCGGGCGATCTTTCCTATACCCGTCAGCAGGCGCCGCTGGGTCTTGGTCACGCCGTATGGTGCGCGCGCGCGATCGTCGGCGAGGAGGCGTTCGCCGTTTCGCTTCCCGACGAGATCGTTCCGCACAAGCCCGGATTCCTGAAGCAGATGGTCGACGCTTACGAGGAAGTCGGAGGCAATCTCGTCGCCGTCGAGGAGACGCCGAACGAGGACACGAGCAAATACGGGATCATTGCGCCG